>JALVLL010000109.1 GCA_027027485.1 Candidatus Bipolaricaulota bacterium
CCTCCAGCCCTCCTCGCCGTCGAAGGCCACCTCCACCCGGTACCCCTCCCGCATGAGGTATGCCTGCACCATCCGGGCGATCTCACGTTCATCTTCCACAAGGAGGATCGTCTTCATGGCCTGAAAAAAGTATACAGGGGCAAAAAACTTCTTGCCCCTGGTGTGGCATGACTTCAAAGCGGGCCCTTGCGCGGTCCCCATTATCCGGCGCCCCCCTGCAGAGGATATGCAGGGGTTGCGGAGATTCGGTGGAGCCCATTAAGATGGATCGACATGGACCTGAGGGGCCTACTCTACCCGCAATCGGTGGCCCTCATCGGTGCCTCCCCTAAAAAGGGGAAGCTGGGTAACTTGCTCTTCAAGAACATGTCGTCCTTCCCGGGGCGCTTCTACCCGGTCAACCCGAACCACGAGGAGATCGAGGGCATAAAGTGCTATCCCAACGTGAGTTCCCTCCCCGAAGTGCCCGATATGGCGGTGGTGATCATCCCCGCGGACCCCGCCCTGAAGGTGATCGAGGAGTGCGGGAGGGTGGGGATCAAGAACGTGGTGGTGATCACCGCTGGGTTCAAGGAATCCGGGCCCGAGGGGGCGGAGAGGGAGAGGAAGCTCGTGGAGATCGCCAAGCGCTACGGGATGAACGTCCTGGGGCCCAACTGCTTCGGCCTCATCTCCACCGAGGCCGGGCTCAACGCCACTTTCGCCCCCAAGACGGCCCTCCCGGGGAACATCGCCTTCCTGTCCCAGTCCGGGGCCTTCTGCACCTCGGTATTGGACTGGGCCTGGGAGGAGAAGCTGGGTTTCTCCCACTTCGTTTCCCTGGGCAACAAGGCCGTCTTGAACGAGGTCCACTTCCTTCTGCCCTTCGCCGAGGACCCCGACACCAGGGTGATCGTGGCGTATCTCGAGGGGATAGCCGACGGCCCCGAATTCATCCGCATAGCCCGCCAGGTGGTGAAGACCACGCCCATCGTGGTCCTCAAGGCCGGGCGCACCGAGGCCGGGGCCAGGGCCGTATCCTCCCACACCGGGACCCTGGCGGGATCCGATGCCGCCTATGAGGCCGCCTTCAGGAAATGCGGCGTGATCCGGGCCCGGAACGTAGAGGAGCTCTTCGACTACGCCTATGCCCTGGCCAAGCAGCCCGTCCCCAGGGGGAAGCGGGTGGGGGTGATGACCAACGCCGGCGGCGCCGGGGTGATGGCCTCCGACGCGGTGGAGGAGTACGGCCTTGAGCTCGCCCGGTTCTCCGAGGGGACCACGAGGAAGCTCCGGGAGTTCCTCCCCCCGGCGGCGAACATCTACAACCCGGTGGACGTATTGGGGGATGCCCACCTGGACCGCTATGAGAAGGCCCTGAACCTCGTGATAGGCGACCCCAACGTGGACATGGTGGTCTCGCTTTCGGCACCGGCCCCCCTCATCCCCTTCAGGGACCTCTCCCGGGCGGTGGCCGAGGCCAAGGGTAGGGTGGGGAAGCCCCTCACGGTGAGCTTCATGGCGGGGGATCTGGGCGAGGAGGCCGAGGAGACCCTGCGGGAGGCGGGCATCCCGAGCTACTTCGACCCGGCTCGGGCGGTGCGCGCCCTCTCGGTCCTCTACCGCTACTCCGGGATCAAGGGGAAGGAATGGACCGAGCCCCGTGACATAGAGGCCGATCGCGACGCGGTACGACGGGTCCTCGAGGGAGCCCTTTCCCGCGGAAGACACCAGCTCGGCGTAGAGGCGATGGGGGTCCTCTCGGCCTACGGGATCAGGGTGGCGCGGGGGGTTCTGGTGAGAAGCCCTGATGAGGCCCGCGCCGTCGCCCCTTCGGTGGGCGAAAAGCTGGTGTTGAAGGTCGTTTCGCCGGAACTAGTGCACAAGACCGACGTGGGAGGGGTGGTCCTCGGGGTCTCCCCCGACGAGGCCCCCGCGGCGGTGGAGGAGATGCTCGCCCGGATCTCCTACCGCTTCCCCGGGGCGAGGATAGAGGGTGTCCTCATCCAGGAGCAGCTCCCGCCGGGACAGGAGCTCATCGTGGGCTCCGTCCGGGACCCACAGTTCGGGCCCCTGGTGATGGTGGGGTTCGGGGGGATATTCGTGGAAGTCATCAAAGATGTGGTGTTCGACGTGGCCCCCCTCTCCCCGGAGGAGGCGCGGGAGATGTTGGAGGGGATGAGGGGCTACGCCCTCCTCAGAGGGGCCAGGGGGAGGCCCCCGGTGGATATAGACGCGGTAGCCGAGGTCCTGGAGCGGATATCCCACCTGGCACACGACTTCCCCCAGATCGTGGAGATGGACGTGAACCCGCTCATCGCCTACCCCGATGGCGCCGTGGCGGTGGACCTCAGGATCACCCTCTCGAGGGAGGCCAAATGAAAAGGGTTTACATCGCGGCGGTGGAGGAGAAGGCGGGGAAGACCTCACTGATATTGGGCCTCGCGGGGTCCGTGGAGGGGAAGGTCTCGTATCTGAAGCCCGTGGGGAGGGCGAGCGGCTATCGGGGCGGGAGGCCCTTCGATCTCGATGCCGAGGTGGCGGCCGAGGTGCTGGGGATCCCCGATCCCGAGGGGTTGGTACCACTGGTGGCGCTGGATTACCCCCGCTTCTGGACCCCGCCCGAGGACGCCTGGGAGAGGATCGGCAGCGCTGTCCCGGAAGATGCGGACTGGCTCTTCATCGAGGGGAGAGATTGGTTCGGCAGGGGCCTTCTCTCCGGGCTGAGCGACCTCGAGATCTCCAGGAGGCTCGGCTCCCCGGTCATCCTCGTCGCCCAGTATGAGGGCGAGGCCTCGGTGGACAGGCTTATCCGAGCGGCATCCCTGGTCGGAGAGGCCCTCCTGGGGGTCATCTTCAACTCGGTGAGCGTGGAGACGGAGCTCCCCGAGATAAGGGAAATGGTGATCCCGATCTTGGAGGAGAGGGGCATCCATGTCCTGGGCACTGTGCCTTTCGAGAGGAGGCTCCGCTCCGTGACCATGAGCGAGGTCATCGAGGCCCTGGGGGGAGAGGTATTGGTGGAGGGGGACCCCAAGGCGGAAGTGGAGAGGTTCCTAGTGGGGGCCATGACCGGGGAGTCGGCCCTGAGGTACCTGCGGAGGATACCCGGCAGGCTCGCCGTGGTCACGGGCGGTGACCGGCCCGATATCCAATCCGCTGCCCTCTCCTGTGACAGGGTGAAAGGCTTGATCCTCACGGGGTGGCTCCGTCCGGAGCGGTCGATCCTCGCCCGGGCCGCCGAGCGCAACGTCACCGTGGTGCTCGTGGCCCACGACACCATGACCGCGGCCGAGATGGCCGAATCCCTGATCGGGAGGGCGAGGATAAGGCCGGATCAGGTTAAGATAATCCGGGAACTGGTCCGGGAGGGCGTGGATCACGAGAGGTTGGAGGAGCTCGTCTCCGGGAGGTGAAGCGGGATGAGGCTCTCGGAGTATCGGTTCGGCTCCGTGAAGGTAGATGGCGTCCCCTACACCGAGGACATCCAGGTCCTGCCCGACGGCGCGGTGAAGTCCTGGTGGAGGAAGGAGGGTCACCGGGTCCTCCCCGAGGACTTAAAGGAGGCGCTGGCGACCGATCCAGAGCTCATCATCATCGGCACCGGCTACGGAGGCAGGGTCGAGGTGGCGGAGGAGACGAAGAGGCTCCTCGAGGAACGGGGTATCGAACTTCTGGCCCTGAAGACATCCGAGGCGGTGGAGGCCTACAACGAGCTCTCGCCCAAGCGCCGCGCCTGCGCCCTCCTCCACCTCACCTGCTAGGGTCACTTGTAGCCGAACTTCCTTTCCGCGGCGGAGAAAGCCTTGTCGAATATCTCCAACGCCCTATCGATGGTCGATTCCCTGATGGTCAGGGGGGGTATGAGCTGGAAGCGGTTGTGGAAGTAGCCCCCCTTCTCGAAGACCATCCCCTCCTTGACGCACTCGTCCAGGATGAAGGAGGCCTCCTCGGGGGCGGGCTCCCGGCTCTCCCTGTCCTTGACGAGCTCCAGGCCGATGTAAAGGCCCCGGGCGTTGATGTGCCCGATGAGGGGGTGGCGATCCTGGAGTTCCTTAAGGCCGTTGTGGAAGTACTCCCCCTTGCGACGCACCTCGGCCAGGAAATCCTCGCGCGTGATCACGTCCAATACCTTATTCGCCGCGGCGCAGGCGAGGACGTTCCCCGCCTGGGTGGAGACGTGGGCCGCCGGGCCCCAGGCCTCGAGGATATCGGCCCGGGCCACCACCGCCGAGAGGGGGAGGCCCCCGCCCAGGGCCTTGGAGGTGAGGAGCATGTCCACCTCGACCCCCTCCCACTCGGTGGCCCACAGCTTCCCCGTGCGGCCAAGCCCCGTCTGGATCTCGTCCACGATGAGGAGGATCCCGTATTCATCGCAGAGTTTCCGCAGGAGCTTGAGATACCCCGGAGAGGGGATGATGTAACCGGCGGAGCTCTGGAAGGGTTCCACCAGGAAGGCGGCTACATTGGTGATGTCGTTTTTGACCTCGCGGTAGGGAGATTCCTTGCTACGGAAGTAGTACTCCAGGTATCCCTCCAGCCGCTCGAGGCACCACTCCTCCTCGGACTTCCCCTCCGGGGGACGACCGAAGGGGCACTGGTAGGGATAGGGGAAGGGGAAGTAGCCCACCGCCGTATCTTGCGGTGGCACGGGGTAGAAGTAGGCCCACATGCCCCCCTTTCCGGTGAGGGACATCGTCCCGTAGGTGACCCCGTGGTAGTCGCCGTAGGCGGTGAGGATGAAGGGCCTCCCGGTGTAATAGCGGGCGGCCCGCACCGCGAGCTCCACGGCATCCGCGCCCGTCACCCCGAAGGCCACCCGCGCCTTCCCCCCCTTTATGGGGGCGATCTCCGTCAGCCGTTCCGCGAGCCTTATGCGTTCGGGGTGGGGAAGGTCGAAGTAGTGCACGAGCTTCCTCGCCTGTTCCGAGATCACCTCGGCTATCTCGGGGTTGCATTCGCCCAGGGCGGAGACCGAGAAGCCCGCCAGAAGGTCCACGTACTCCTTCCCATCCACATCCACCAGGATGTCGTTCTCGGCGCGCTCGACGATGGGGGGGAGTTTGAAGAGGGCGAGGCCCACCTGCCCGTACGATTCCGCCGAGAGCCACCGCCTGGCCCACTCCTTCCCCTTTTCACCAAACGGCGACTCCGCGATGCGGCGTTCCGCCTTCTCTGGGGTGAGCCTCAAGCGCTCCCTCTGCTCCTCCAGCCTTCCATCGAACATCCATCCACCTCCTAGGGAAATCAATTGATCCTCTCGCCCGTTTCGGGATCGAAGAGATGGAGCTTCCCCCTGTCGAACACCACCTGGCAAGGGCTTCCTTCCCTCAGCTCCCCCACGAGGGAGGCCGGCACCACCATGCGCACGCGGTCCTCGCCCAATACCAGGGAGACGATGGCCCGAGATCCCAGGAACTCCACCACGTCCACCATCGCCTCCAGGGGATCCGTGGCCTCGGGAGGGGGATGCTCCGCCAGGTACACGTCATCGGGCCTCACCCCCAGAACCACCTCCCCCTCGGCAGCGGGGATATCCAAACGAATCCGGGTTCCGGACGAGGGATGGAGGTATACGCCGTCCATGTATCTCCCCTTCAGGAAGTTCATCTCCGGGCTCCCGATGAAACCGGCCACGAAGATGTTCTGGGGCCGGTTGTAGATCTCGGAGGGGGTGCCGATCTGCATTATCCGGCCATCCTTCATCACCACCACGGTATCGCCCAGGATCATCGCCTCCTCTTGGTCGTGGGTGACGTAGATCGTGGTGGTCCTCAGCCGACGGTGCAGCCGCAAAAGCTCCGTCCGCATCTGCACCCTGAGCTTGGCGTCCAGGTTCGAAAGCGGCTCGTCGAAGAGGAAGACGTTGGGGTTCCTGACGATGGCCCTCCCGATGGCGACGCGCTGTTGTTGTCCCCCAGAGAGCTGCCGGGGCTTGCGGTCGAGGAGATCCTCTATCCCCAGGAGCCGCGCCGCCTCCCGCACCTTTTGATCGATCTCGGCCTTCGGACGCCTCGCTGCCCGGAGGCCGAAGGCGATGTTGTCGTAGACCTTGAGGTGGGGGTAGAGGGCGTAGTTCTGGAAGACCATGGCCACGTTACGGTCCTTGGGCTCGAGGTGGGTGACATCGTGCCCGCCTATGTAGATGCGCCCTTCCGTGACCTCCTCCAGTCCAGCTATGAGCCTCAAGGTCGTCGTCTTCCCGCATCCCGATGGGCCGAGGAGGACCGTGAAGCTCCCGTCGGGAACGGTGAGGTTCACGTCCCTCACGGCTATCACATCCCCGAACCTCTTTGTCACGCCCTCTAGCACTACCTCGGCCATGTCAGTACTTGAGCCCCCCTCCCAATCCCTTCACGAGGTATTTTTGGACGAAGAAGGAGGCCACCGCCACGGGCACTATGGCCACGATGATGGCAGCGGCCATCTGCCCCATCTCTATCCCCCGGAAGGTCCAGAACCCCGCCACCGCTACGGGAAGGGTCTTGGTGGGCCCTCCCGTGAGGATCAGGGCATAGAAGAAGTCGTTCCAGGAGAGCACGAACCCGAATATCCCCGCCGCGGCCGCCCCGGCCCTCACGTTGGGAAGCACCACTTTGTAGAAGGCCTGGAAGCGCGTGTAACCATCGACCATGGCCTGTTCCTCCAGTTCCCTCGGCACCTCATCGAAGAAGCCGATCAGGAACCACGTGACCAGGGGGAGGATGAAGGAGAGGTGGGCCACGATGATCCCCACATAGGTCTTGAGGAGCCGCAGGTGGTACATCATGAGAAAGATGGAGATGACGAGGACAACGGGGGGAAGCATCTGGGCCGCCAGTATGGCGAACCGCGCCGGGACACCCCCCGTATTGAACCTGGAGAAGGAATACGCGGCCAGGCTTCCCACCGCCACCGATACGAGCGCCACGGTGCCGCCCACGATCAGGCTGTTGAGGAGGTAGAGGGGGAGCTTGGATTCGAAGATCACCTCCCGCCAGTTGTCCAACACCGGCCGGAAGATCCAGACGTTGGGTGAGGTTATCAGCCAATAGGGTTTAAGGGAAGTCAGGAACATCCAGAAATAGGGGAAGACGACGATCACAAACGCCACCCATACGAGGACGTGGACCACGGCCGAACGGAGGCGGCGCCTCATCATGTCGACCTCGCCATCCTCAACAGCTGGAACTCCAGGAAGACCAGAAGGAGGATGATCAGCGCCAGGACGTACGACATCGCCGCGGCCTCCCCCATCCGGAAGAAGCGGAATCCCACCCTGTAGATGTAGTACATGATGGACTCGGTGC
Organism: Candidatus Bipolaricaulota bacterium; assembly: GCA_027027485.1. Lineage (GTDB taxonomy): Bacteria > Bipolaricaulota > Bipolaricaulia > Bipolaricaulales > Bipolaricaulaceae > JALVLL01. The sequence goes on from JALVLL010000109.1 coordinate 7,269, forward strand.
TGTTCCCCGGCCCCCCGCGGGTGATGACGTAGAGGTACTCGAAGACCTTGAAGGCGTCCAGCATCCTTATGATCACCGCCACGACGATCACCGGCCTCATGAGGGGGAAGGTCACCTTGCGGAAGGTGAACCATGCCGAGGCGCCATCGACTCGGGCCGCCTCGAACGGCTCCCGGGGAAGCGATTCGAGCCCGGCGAGGAGGAGGAGCATCATGAAGGGGGTCCACTGCCAGACGTCGATGAAAACGATGCTGAAAAGGGCCAGGGGCGAGGTGGCGAAGAAGTCCACCTCTATCCCCAGGGACCGAAGGAGATAGGGGATGATGCCGAACTCGGAGTTCAGCATAAACCTGAAGATAAGCCCCACCGCCACCGGGGTTATGAACATCGGGGTGAGGAGGACCGAACGGAAGAAGTTGCGCATCCTCACGCGCCGGTGGAGCAAGAGGGCCAGGCCGAAACCGAATACGAACTCCAGGAAGACAGCGCTGGAGACGAAGATCAGGGTGTTGGACATCGCGTTCCAAAAACGGGCGTCCCTCGGTATCCGCAGGTAGTTATCGAATCCCACGAAGTGGCGCTCCCGGAGGGCGGTGAGCCTGTAATCCTGGAAGGAAACGAGGAGTGAGGAGCCCATGGGGTAGATCAGTACCGCCAGGAGCAGGAGCACCAGCGGTATCACCATCTTGTACTTCAGGGGAACGATCGCTCTCCTCCCCATGGACCCCTCCCTCGGATAAAGGGGGGACGGGGCGTGGGGCCCCGTCCCCCGCTGTGCTCCGTTTACTTCCCGATGATCTCGGCGATGGCCTTCGCGGCGTCATCCAGGGCCTTGTCCACGGTCTTGATGCCGGCGGCGGCGTTGTTCATCTCCAGCCCCACGGTCTCGATGATCTCCTCGGCATGCAGCCCGCGCACGAGGGGCTCGGCGTCCTCCAGGATCTTGACCAGGGTCAGGTAGTACTGCTTGCCGTAGCCCTTCTCCCAGACCTTGGGATCCTTGAGGACGCTCATCCTCACCGGGGCTCCCCCGAGGATCACGCGCTTTTTCTCCACGGCCTTGGAGGTCACCCAGGAGATGAAGCGCCAGGAGGCCTCTATATCGGCGGCGTTGCGGGGGATGGACCAATACCAGGCGCCGAGGACCGCCTTCCCTCCCGGCACCTCGTAGAAGGCGAACTTGCCGGCGAGCTCCCCGGTCTTTTCGGGGTTGTTAAGGGAGGGGAGCATCCAGTTATAGGTGATCATGGTGGCTGCCTTGCCCGCGGCCATCAGCCTGAAGGCCTCGTCGAAGCCCCAGTTTATGGCCCCCTTGGGGGCTGCGGCCTCCAGGTTGGCGATGTAGAGGTGGAGCGCCGCCTTGGCCAGGTGGCTGTTTATGACGATGTTCCCCTCGTCATCGAAAACGTCCGCTCCCAGGGCGTACATGTAGTTCTTGCCTTCCTCGAAGATCTTGTAGCCGCGTTTGGCCTGCATGGCCGCGCCGTAGAAACCCTCCTCTTTGTTGGTGAGCTGGCGGCACACCTTGACGTAATCGGCGATGTTCGTGGGGATCGGGATCCCGGCCTCGTCGAAGACATCCTGGCGCACGATCATGGCCAGGGCGTAGTTGTAGAAGGGCAGGCCGAAGATCCGCCCCTCGTAGATCCCGATCTCCCTGATCGGCTTGGCGAAGTCCTCGAAGTCGTAACCCTCGAGGGCCATGACCCTATCGGTGAGGTCCACCAGGAACCCCCCCGCGGCGAACTCGTCGGTCCAGGGGTTGTCCACGATGACGATGTCATAGGAAGATACCGGCGCGAGGAACTCAGTGAGGATCTTGTCCCGCATCGCCTCGTAGGGCATGGCGTCGATGACGATCTTGAGATCGGGGTTCTGCGCCTCGAACTCGGGGATGAGCTGCCTGATGACGTCGGTGTCGGGCACCTCCTCCATGATGATGGTCAGGGTCTTGGCGCCGAGGGCCGCGAGCGACATCACGGCCAAAAACGACACGAACAAGCCGAGCCTCTTCATATCGGATCACCTCCTGAAGGTTTTTCGAAGGGAGTAAATCCGTTCCCTTCCACCACCCCCTTCCGGCAGACAGTAAAAGGGGTTGAACAGGATCCAGATGCGGTCGTCCCGGAAAGCCTCCAAACGGTAGATCCCGTAAGCATCGATTTCGAATTCCATGGAACCCTCTCCCCGCCAGACCTCTTCGCCCCCCGAAACCAACCGTATCCAGGTCCCCTGGGGGAACTCGCCCCGAATGTGCGCCCCCTCCCATCCGATCGTCTCGCCGGGCAGGAAGGCCTTGCCGCAGCAATCGGCCCTCAGGAAGGCGTCGCGGCCCTCCCCGATCCAGTCGAAGACGATGGCGAAATTGCCCGAGGCCAGCCCGTTGTAGATCAGATACCTATCGTGCTCCAAGTCCTTTTTCAGGGGCTCGCGGAGGAAGAGATGGAGCCTCAGGGCCCGGAACGATTTATCGTAAGGGAGGATCACCTCGTTCCCCCATCTGGCAACGCGCTCGGCGTGGGCATCGAGCCCACCCAGCCCCACCGTATACCCCCGGGCCAACAGCTCGTCCCATTTCCTCAAGGCTTCGGGATTCGGGGATGCGTAGATCAACGGATCCCTCGGAGGGCTCTCGATCCCCCGCTCGCCCAGGGATTGATACAAGTCCGAGGTGAGGTTCCAGACCTCGATTCCGTCGAACCCGACCACATCCCAATCCCTCCAGGGAAGCGGCGGATCACCGTTGATCGGGCTCCCCCGGTAGAAGGGATGGGCCAGGAAGGCGAGCCCCCCTTGGGCCTTGGCGGCATCGATCGCTTCTTGCGGAGATAGCTCCGGGGGGATGAACTCCTCGATCCCCAGGGCGAGCATGTGGTTTCCCCCGGGACGGGTGATCTCCTCCCCCGCGAGGACCAGGGTGTCGCCGTGCCATCCCTCGTACCCCTTGGCGCGGAGGTCGTTGTGGTCCGTGATGACGATGAAATCCAGGCTAACGGCACGGGCCGCCGCGATCACTTCCTCTATGTCCCCTGTCCCATCGGAGAAGGCGGTGTGCACATGCACTACGCCGACGTAGCGGTGGAACCCGCTCATCTCAGGTCCTCTCCGTGGCCCTGAGCTTCCCGGCGCCCACGCGGGCCGATACCAAAGTCATGCCCACGAAGGCCACGATGGAGGTGGCGATGAGGATCCCCGAGATGGCGCTCGCGGCGCGGATATCGTCTATCAAGCTCCGGTAAAGCAGAAGGGGCATTGTCCTCCATCCGAAGCCGGCGATCATGGAGGTCACCTCGAATTCCCCCATGGAGATGGCGAAGACCAGCAATGAGCCCGCCAATATCCCCGGGATCACGTTGGGGATGATCACGTAGCCGAACCTCTGCCACAGGTTGGCCCCGAGGCTCGCCGCCGCCTCCGAGAGGGTGCGCTCGTCTATGGTTTGGAAGGCGGCCAAAACGTTCCGGAACATGAAGGGGAATCCCAGGGTAGCATGGGCGAAGACCGCCAGCATCAACGACCCGCTCCAGGAGAGCGGGGGCCGGTTGAAGGCTTGGACGAACCCCGTCCCCACTACTATGGGCGGGAAGATCAACGGGAAGATCTTGAAGGCCGAGCGCAGCAACCCCCCGGCCCGTCCCCGCAGCCGGTTTATGGCGTACGCGGCCGGGACACAGATGAACGCGTCCACCGCCACGGCGCTTATCGCGATGAGAAGCGACGTGATCAGCCCCTGGTAGTATTTGTGGCGGTTGAAGATCTTGAGGTACCAACGCACCGTGAACCCTTCGGGCAATATGTCCATCCAGAGCGTGCTGAAGGAGAAGATCAACGGTACCAAGAGCGGCAGAACGATATAGAGGATAAGGAGGACCAGGATGGCCTTCTGGAGGACGCTCAGCACCGCCTGTCGCCTCATCGCTCACCCCCGGGCTTGAGCTTGCGCTCGATCCAGTTGAGGACGAGGAGGGAGAAGACGATGACGATGATGAGGATCACGGCCAGCGCGCTCGCCTGGGGGATGTTGTAATTGCTTTCGGAGGCATGGGAGTAGATCTGAAGCGAAAGGAGCGATTTGGCCATCCCCGTCAGGGCCAAAGCGGTCCCGAAGGCGGCCAGCATCCCCGCGAGCACGATGGAGATCCCGGCGATGAACCCCGGCGCGAGCACCGGGATGATCACGTAGATCCACACCTGCCACGCCCTCGCCCCGAGGTTCCTCGCGGCCTCTATGAGGGAACGGTCCAGGTTCAGGAACACCGACGCCATGGTGAGGGTCATCAGGGGGATGTTGTAGAAGGAATACGTGACCACTAGCCCATGCCACGAATACAGATCGAACTTCGGGAGCCCAAGATAACGGTTCAGGATGATGTTGAACACGCCGTTCCTTCCCAAAAGGACGATGAAGGCGAAGGCCACCACCAAGCTGGATAGGGTCATGGGGAGCGAATAGAGGGAGAGGAGGAGTCCGCGGACCCTCGGCGACATACGGCTCGCCAAAAGCCCCACGAACGTACCCCCGACCGCCCCCACCAGGGTACATGCCCCGGCGAACCAGAGGGTGTTCTTCAGCGAGCCTATGTAACGCTTTTGGGAAAAGGCGTTTATGTAGTTCTGGAGGGTGAAGTCCCCGGTGAGGTTGTCGGTGAAGCTGCGCATCACCACCTGGGAGAGGGGATAGAAGATGAAAAGCCCCAGGAAAACGGTGATGGGTATGAGGAAAAACCATTCGTGGGAAGGTCGCCTCATCGCCGCTCCCAAGGAAAAAAGAGGGGGGAGGGGGACAAAGCCCCCTCCCCTTATCCGTCCCCTCAGCCTCCGAAGATCATCTTGGAGTAGTAATCCTGGAGCTCATCGGTGATCTCGGCGTCCTTCTGGTAATTGACGAACACCGCGGACTCGTAGGCCTCCTTGGGCGGGAACTTGGCCTTTATCTCCTCGGGGAGCTCCACGGTGGGGTTCATGGGGTGCACGAAGGCCTTGGCGTAGAGGACCTGGCCCTCGCCGCAGAGCAGGTACTCTAAGAAGAGCCTGGCGGTCCAGGGATGGGGGGCGTTCTTAGCCATGATGACGCCGCCGCCGGAGGAGATGGTCCCGTCGGCGGGGATGACCAGGACGGAGTTGATCTGCGGGTTGTCCTCCTTCCACTTGAGGAGGTTGTAGTCGAAGTTAATCAGGATACCGGTCTCCCCGCGCTGGAACTTGGCCACCGTGACGAGCGGGTCGACGCTCCCGATGGCCCCGGCATCGTGGAGTTTCTTGAGGAACTCGACACCGGCCTTGTAGTTATAGGGATCCCCGGAGGCGGCCAGCGCCGCGGCCTCCACGGTGTTGACCCCGGTCCCGGTGGCGCGGGGATCCAGATACTCGATCAGGCCCTTGTACTCATCGGCGTATTTGAGGAGGTCGGCCCAGGACTTGGGGACATGCTTCACCAAGTCGACGTTCACCAGGAAACCGATGGTGCCCCAGTAGGCCGCCTGCCAGACGCTCCCGGTGTTGGGGTCCACCCCGTGCTGTGACTCGGGCCAGACGTCCCAACAGCTGCACTGGTAATCGGAGGTGAGGCCCCGGGAAGCGAGCACGGCGGCCAGGGACGGCTTGAGGTCGGCGACGTCGTTCTTGGAGGCGTTCTCTTCGGTCATGCGGGCCAGCACCACCGAGCTTCCCATGTCGATGTCGTGCTGGACGATGCCGTAGAGTTCCTCGAAGTGCCCGTAGATCTCGCCGTAGTTGGCCCAGGTCTCGGGCATCCCGTAGCTGAAGATCACCCCGCCCTCGGCCTTGGCCTTTTCAACCAGGAGCTGGATGTAGTACTCCCAAGCCGGGGTAGCCGAGGCCACAAGGCCCACCAACCCAAGGACCACCGCCAAAACCAAAGCTTTCCTCATGTCACCCTCCTTTCATGCACGGACAGATCTGTTGTCCTTTCCGATGCCTCTCCCGTCTCCTCTCCCTTGACCACCCCCTTTTTCCCGCGGGAATCCTTCAACATCACGGCATCCTCCGGCGCGAAACCGAAGAAGAGCTTCTGCCCCTCCCTGGGGGCAATCGACCCTTTGGTGGGGAGATCTATCTTCACCTTGTTCCCATCCCGTAGGACCACTTCCACCCTCATCACCGACCCCAGGAAGGTGACGAAGCTGACCTCGCCGGGGATGAGGTTGTAATCTGGAGGAACGTCCTCGCGTTCGAGGAAGAGCTCCAGTCTCTCCGGTCTCACCCCGACGCTCACCTCCTCCCCCTCCCTCACCTCGGCCCCTTCGGGGATCCGGAGGAAGAGGTCATGCCACCTC
>JALVLL010000110.1 GCA_027027485.1 Candidatus Bipolaricaulota bacterium
AAGCCGGTGGGGGCGGTGGTGGACAAGCTGGAGGAGAAGGGATGACGGCCCTTCACGTGATCGTGCTCACGTTGGTGGTGGGCGGGGCGGCGATGGCCATCTGGTTCCGGGACCTCTTGGCCTCGGTGATCGCCCTGGCCGGGGCGAGCCTCCTCCTCTCCCTGGAGTTCTACCTCCTCCAGGCGCCGGACGTGGCCATCGCCGAGGCCGGCGTGGGGGCGGCCCTCACCGCGGCCATCTACATCCTCGCCATCCGCAAGACCCGGCCGAAGGAGGAGGAATGAGGCGCTGGCTCTTCTTCGCGGCCCTTTTGGTCCTTGCCGGGTACCTTCTGGCGGGAGCCGTCTGGCTCAGGCCCTTCGGGGCACCCAAGCGCGCCGAGATGGACCTGTACTTCATCGCCAACGCCCAAAAGGAGGTAGCCGCTAACAACGTGGTCACCGCCATCGTCTTCGATTACCGAGGTTTCGACACATTGGGCGAGGCCACGGTGCTGTTGGGGGCCGTGGTGGGCACGGCCCTGATCCTGAGGAAGGTGAAGGGATGAGCGTCGTCGTAAGGACGATAACGCGGGTGGTCCTCCCCGTGGCCCTGGCCTTCGGGGGATACGTGATCATGCACGGGCACCTCACCCCCGGCGGGGGGTTCCAGGGGGGCGCGGTGACCGCCTCCATCGTGGCGTTGCTTGTGGTCGTCCTCGGCGGCGAGAGGCTCAAGGGCGCCAAGGGGTGGCTGTCGGTGCTGGAGGACGTCGGTGCCATCGCCTTCGTGGCCTTGGCTTTCTTAGGCATAGGGGCCACTTTCTTCAGAAACATCCTCGCCGGAAGCGGCGGGCTCTTCGGGGCACCGGTCCCCACGGGGCCCAATCCCGGAAACCTCAACACCGCCGGGACCCTTCCCCTCATGAACTGGGCCGTGGGGTTGAAGGTGATCGCGGGGTTGGGGTCAGTGGTGATACTCCTTTCCCTTTTCGGGAGGGAAGATGGGTAACCTGCCTTTCGTGGCGAGCATGATGCTCGTGGCGATCGGGTTCCTCGCGCTTATCACGCGCCGGAACTTGATAAAGCTCGCCATCGGGATCACCGTGATCGAGATGGGGGTGAACCTCTTCCTGGTCTCCTTGGGCTACGTGAGGGGCGGGATCGCCCCCGTATACACCTACGCGCCCCCGGGATTCAAGCAGATGGTCCTCCCCACCCCCCAGGCCTTGACCCTCACCGCCATCGTGATTGGATTGGCCACCACGGCCCTGCTGCTTGCCTTCATCGTGGTGATCTACCGCCACCGGGGGACGCTGGATGCCGGGAAGATCAGGGAGCTTAGGGGTTGACTATGGTACATGCGCCGATCCTGGCCATAGCGGTACCGCTCCTCGGGGCCTTCGCCGCGCCCCTTTTGGCGAAACTGGACAAGCGGGCCCGGGACGCTTGGGTCCTCGCGGCGGGGCTCGCGGTGGCGGTCTTCGGGATCGCCGTCGCCGTGAAGGTCCTCGGCACGGGCACCCCCTGGGTCTACACCCTGGGGGCCCCTTCCCCGGGCGCGGCGGTCACCCAGGGCGGGTTCCCCATCAGGATCGTCCTCGTGGTGGATGCCCTGGGGGCCTTTATGGGGATAGTGGCCATCCTCGCCGGAGCGGTGGGGCTCCTCTACGGGCTCCACTACCTCCGCGAGGAGGAGGGAAAGACCCTCGGGCTTTCGCTCCTTCTCCTCCTTTGGGCCGGCATCCTGGGGCTCGTTTACACCGGGGACCTCTTCAACTTCTTCGTCTTCCTGGAGATAACCAGCATCGCGGCCTGTGCCCTGATCGGGTACCGGGTGTGGGAATCACGCCCCCCCGAGGCGGCCTTCAAGACCATGACCATGTACACCCTCGGGGGGCTTTTGGTCCTCGTGGCGGTGGGGCTCCTCTACGGCGAGCACGGCGCCCTTAACATCGCCTATCTCTCGAAGCTCATCACGGGGAGCGCCGTGGAGAGGCTCGCCCTGGGGCTCCTCCTCGGGGGGCTCCTCATGAAGGCCGGGGCGGTGCCGGCGCACATGTGGGCCCCGGACGCCTACGGCGAGGCCCCGGCCATGGCCACGGTGGTGCTGGTGGCCAACACCCAAGCCTCCATCTACGCCATCATGCGGGTGGTCTTCACCCTCTTCGGCGGGGCGCTGGCCCGGCCCGGGATCGGTTGGCTCATCGCCTCGCTGGGGACCGTCACGGTGATCGTCGCCGTGCTCATGGCCCTGATCCAGAGGCACCTGGGCAGGTTGATCGCCTACGGGGCTGTCTCCCAGATCGGGTACATGCTGCTTGCCGTGGGCGTGGCGGCCGTGGCCCGAGGAGGGTTCGGGGAGGTGGCCCTCCGGGGCGGGATCTTCCACATGATCAACGACGCGGCCTCGGTGGGGCTCCTTTTCCTGGTGGCGGGCGCCATAAGGAGGGCCGTGGGGAGCGTGGATCTCATGGGGTTAGGGGGGCTTGGGCGCTCGTTGAGGTGGGAATCCGGTTTCTTCCTCCTCGGGGCTTTGGCCCTGGCGGGGATACCTCCCCTGAACGGCTTCGCCTCCAAGTTCCTGATCTACGAGTCCGCCTTCAGGGCCTCGCCCATCCTCTCGGCCATCGCGGTCCTGGCGTCGATACTGCTCCTGGCGGTGGTGGTGCGGGCCTTCCACGGGACGTTCCTCGGCCCTGAGCCGAAGGAAGCCCCCCCGAGCCCCAAGGGGATGCTCGTGGCCATGGGGGTGCTGGCCTTGTTGATCCTGGTGCTCGGGCTCTTCCCGGGCTTCTTCCTGGGGCGGCTGGTGGGTCCGGCGGCGAAGGCCCTCCTTGCCGGCCGGGCGGCGTACTTGGCGGCCGTGCTCGGAGGTTGAGATGAGGATAGGAAGCGGCGAGGGCTTCTGGGGTCCCATCGTCTGGGCCATCCTGGCTCTGGGGATAGCCGCCCTGGGGTTCGCGGTCTGGCTCCAGGGGCGCCGCACCTACAAGCGCGGCACCGAACAAGAGGAACCCTTCCTCTCGGGTGAAAAGCTTCCCCCGGGCGCTCCGGGGATCGGGGGGACACACCTCTATTGGGGCTTCACCGAGGCGCTCAAGCCCTTCCTCTCGAGGCTCGCGGCGTTCCACACCGGGTTCGTGGGGGACTATGTGGGCTGGCTCATCGTGATCCTCGTTGTGGCTATAATGGTGGTGATCCTGACATGAAAAAAACCGACCCATTGGAGGATATTAAGCTCTCGAGCCTGAAGAGGGCCCTCTGGGTCTACCACGTGAACACCGGGGGCTGCAACGGCTGTGACATCGAGATCCTGGCTGCCCTTACCCCCCGGTACGATGCGGAGCGGTTCGGGATCAGGCTCGTGGGATCCCCCAGGCACGCGGATGTTCTCCTTGTCACCGGAACCGTGACCCGCCCCATGTACGAGCGCCTGCGGCGCGTCTACGAGCAGACCCCGGATCCAAAGGTGGTGATCGCCGTCGGGGGGTGCGCCTCGACGAGCGGGGTCTTCTACGAGTCCTATAACGTCTTGGGCCCAGTGGACAACGTGATCCCCGTGGACGTCTATGTCCCGGGGTGTCCCCCGCGTCCTGAGGCTATCATCGACGGCGTGGTGAAGGCGGTGAAGAAGCTCGAGATGCTCCTGGAGGGCAAGGGATGAGGGCCCAGGAGCTCCTGGAGCAGCTTAAAGGCAGGCTCGGCGATCGGCTCAGGTCGGCCGAGATCAAGACCGAGGAAGTGGGTTACAAGAGGACTCGCACCCGGGAGTTCATCTGGGCCGAGATAGACCGCGGCGACCTCATCGAGGCCGTGACCGCCCTCAAGAACGCCGGCCCCATACACGTCTCCATCATCTCCGGGGCCGATGTGGGCGACTCCATCGAGCTCATATACCATTTAGCGGTGGGGTACGGCACCGAGGGCGGGGAAGTGATGGTGAACTTGAGGCTCTTCGTCCCCAAGTCCGACCCCGTGGTGCCTTCCATCTGTGGCCTCATCCCGGGAGCGGAGACCACGGAACGCGAGAAGATCGAGTTCCTGGGGGTGGAGTTCTCCGGGATCCCCGATTCCCGGAAGCTCTTCCTCCCCGACGACATGGACGTCCACCCCTGGAGGAAGGACGAGCCGAAGCTTTCGGAGTACGTCCGCCGCACGGTGGCGTGGGAGGAGAGGGTGAAAGATGGAGGAGATACTGGGAACGAGGCCGAAGGCTGAGGAGCCCGTGGCCGAGGAGAAGGAAGCCGCGAAGGAGGTTTGCACCACCTGCTTCCAGGTCCCCATCGGACCGATCCACCCGGCCCTGAAGGAGGGGATCCGCTTCACCTTCTGGGTGGAGGGGGAGCGGATCGTGGACCTGGACATCCGCCCCGGGTTCATGCACAGGGGGATCGAGTTCATGGCCACAAAGCGCAACCTCATCCAGGTCCTCTACCTTGCCGAGAGGATCTGCGGGATCTGTTCGGTCTCGCATCCCCTGGCCATAGTGCAGGCGGTGGAGCAGGCCGCGGGGATCGAGGTCCCGCCCCGAGCCCAGTACATCCGGGTGATCATCGGCGAGCTCGAGAGGATCCACTCCCACCTCCTCTGGGCCGGGGTGGCGGCCCACGAGCTCGGCTTCGACACCCTCCTCCACTACGTCTGGAAGGTGAGGGAGCCGGTCCTCGACCTCCTCGAGGACCTCACAGGGAACCGCATCGACTATGCCCTTCCCATCTACGGCGGCGTGCGCCGGGACATACCCCCGGAGAAGTACCCCAAGCTCAGGGAGGCCCTGCGCTACTACCGCAGCCTCCTGGAGGACCTGATGAACTTCTTCCTG
>JALVLL010000111.1 GCA_027027485.1 Candidatus Bipolaricaulota bacterium
CATTTGGGGGTGGCGGAGGAACGCTGTACCCCGGTATTCATGTAGGCCTCGTTGTTGAGGACCACATAGAGGAAATCGTGGCCCCGCTCCAGGGCGCCCGAGAGGGACTGCAGGCCGATGTCGTAGGTGCCGCCGTCACCGCCGAAGACCACGAAACGGATCCTCCTGTCGATCTTCCCCTTCCTTTTCAGGGCCTTGTAAGCGGCCTCCACGCCGGAGATGGTGGCGGCGGCGTTCTCGAAGGCGTTGTGGATCCAGGGGACGTTCCAGGCGGTGGTGGGGAAGCGGCTCGAGGCCACCTCGAGGCACCCGGTGGGGCTCGCCACCACTACAGGGTCTTCGATGGCGTTGAGGACGGTACGGACGATCATGGGCTCGGCGCACCCGGCGCAGAGGGAATGCCCGCCGGTGAACCGAGGCCCCTTCTTCTCCTGCCTTTCCGCAAGTACCTTCACACTGGGCAAACCGCCCTCCTTTCTACTCCCTGAGGCCCAGGTAGCGGAGCTCGTGGGAGGGCCTGGCCCCCTTGAGCTCCTCGTAGACGCGCTTTATCTGATCTGTGGTCACGTCCCGGCCGCCGAGGCCGTAGATGTAGTTCACGAAGACGGGCCTCTTGTCCTCATGCACGAAAGCGGAGGTCACGTCCAGGAAGAGCGCGCCCATGTTCCCGAAGGAGAGGGCTCGATCGAGGACGGCCACTGCCTCGAGGTGCCCGAGGAGCTTGACGAGCTCCTCCCGCACGAAGGGCCTCCAGAGCCAGACCTTGAGGAGCCCCACCTTCTCACCCCGCTCCCGGAGCTCGTCCACCACCACCTTGGCGGTGCCGGCGGTGGAGCCCATGACTACGATGGCCCTCTCGGCGTCCTCGAGCCTGTAGGCCTCGAAGAAGCCCCGGTAGGCGCGGCCGGAGAGCTCGGAGAAGGCCTTCTGCACCTCGAGGAAGGCCTCCGGAGCGGCCTCCATCCCGGCCTGCTGGGCCCGCTTGAGCTCGAAGTAGTAGTCGGGCATGGCGAAGGCCCCCCAAGTGGAAGGGTTGTCCACATCCAGCAACGGATGGATCGGCTCGAACTCTCCCACGAACCCCTTGACGGCCTCGTCGGGGAGGAGCTCCACCACCTGGAGGGTATGGGTGAGGGTGAAGCCGTCCAGGTTCACGAGCACCGGGAGCCTCACGCGCTTATCCTCGGCCAGCTTCTGGGCGATGATCATGTAGTCGTAAGCCTCTTGGGCCGATTCGGCGAAGATCTGGATGGCGCCGGAATCGCGGGCCAAGTAGGCGTCGGAGTGGTCGCAGTGGATGTTGATGGGGGCCGAAAGGGAGCGGTTCGCCAGGGCCATCACGATGGGGAGCCTCAGCCCCGCGGCTATGTAGACCACCTCCACCATCAGCGCCAGCCCCTGGGAGGCGGTGGCGGTCATCACCCGGGCCCCGGCCGCCGCGGCCCCGACACAGGCCGACATGGCCGAGTGTTCCGACTCCACCGGCACGAGCTCGGTCCTCACCACCCCGTTGTGGACGTACTCGGCGTAGTACTCGGCGATCTCGGACTGGGGCGTGATGGGGTACACCGCCACCACATCGGGCTCGATCTGGCGCATGGCCTCGGCCACCGCCTTGTGGCCGGTCATGGCCTTCCGGTAACCGACTACGGTCTTCTGCATCACTCACCCCCTTCGGGGACCATCTCGATGGCGTTCACCGGGCATACCCCGGCACATACCCCACATCCCTTGCAGTGGTCGTAATCGATCCCGGTGATCTTTTGGTTTTCCGTGTAGAAGCAGTTGTCGGGGCAATGGAGCCAGCACATGAGGCAATGGATGCATTTTTCAGCGTCCCACACGGGGCGTTTGGAGCGCCAGGAGCCGGTCTTATTGAGTTCCGGGGTGGCGCCCCCGGGGATCACCCCGCCGATGGGGAGCTCCTTCCAGGTCTTGAGCTCAACTGCCAACGTACACCTCCTTCGCGGCCTCGTACCCGGCCCGGAACGCCTTCAGGTTCTTCTCCACCACCTCGGGAGGGAGCCGGTGGGAGAGGGTCTCCTTGAGCTCCTCCTCCGCTACCTGGGGGTCCACCCCCAGCACCGCCACCACCGCGCCCAGCATGGGCACGTTAGGGAAGCCGGTGCCGGCCTCTTGGGCCACCTTGGTGGCGTTGAAGGCGATGATCTTGCCCTGGAAGCCGGTTTTTCTGCGGATCTCGTCCGCGCTGCGGGGGGTGTTCACGATGAGGACGCCGTCGGGTTTCAGGCCATCGGTGGGGTTCTCGGACTCCAAAAGGGTCTCGTCGATCACGGCCACGATGTCCGGGTTGTAGACCCCCGAGTGGATCCGGATCTCCTCGTCGGAGATGCGGTCGTAGGCCTTCACCGGGGCACCGGAGCGCTCCGGCCCGTATTCGGGGAAGGCCTGTACGTGTTTGCCCTCGCGCATGAGTATCTGGGCGAGGATCTGGGAGACGGTCTTAGCCCCTTGGCCACCTCGTCCGTGCCAACGGATCTCGATCATCCTCCCTCCTTTCGGCCGGTAAGGCCGGCCATTATAGGTTTTCGGGAAAGGCGTTTTCAATCGTGTCCACGATCAAAATACCGTGAGGAGCCCCACCCCGAGGTTGATGAACCCCCAGTTGTAGTCGGCCTCCAAGAGGAGCGTAGTCGAGGGGGAGATCCACATCGCGATCCCGGCCGCGGCCTGGAAGGAAGCGTTCACGCCCTCATCGCCCAGGGAAAGGTAGGGTCTCAGGGCGAAGTAGACGGGGAAGAAGGGGTTGTGGCTCGAGAGGTAAAGGGAGGTGTGGATCCCCCAGCCGAGGTAGGAGAAGCCCCAGCCGCCGCCGAAACCGAGTGCCATGGCGAGGCCATCGGGCTCATCGAAAAGCCTCATCTTGAGCTCACCGACTATCCCGGAGAGCCCAAGCCCCCCTTCCCCCTGAGGTATGACCAGGGCACCGGCCTGGAGGGTGAGCTGTGTCCCCTCGGCGATCCCCAATCCGATCTGCACTTGGGGGACGAGCACGCCGATCTCGCCTAGATCCTCGAACGACGGCACCGAAAAACCCAGCCCGAAGCCAAGGAGCATCTCCCCGCGGTCCAGGACCTGGGCGGTTTGGAAGATGTTCATGTAGCAGCCGGCGAGGATCAGGGTGGAGAGGAGGGCCAGGGAGATGAGAAGCCTCCTCATAAAAACCTCCTTTCGCATCTTGAAATCACATTTTGCATTCTAACCCTCCAGCGCACCTCAGGGAACCCCGGTTGACTCCCCTTCCCCGGATCACTATTTTTGGAGACGTGGGAAAGCGGGATCCGTTGGTGGAGTTGGCCCGTCGGGCCATAGAGGCCTACGTGAGGAAGCGGGAGGTCATCGACCCCCCTGCGGACCTGCCGCGGGAATTCCTCTCCCGCAGGGCGGGGGTGTTTGTCTCCATAAAGAAGGACGGGATGCTCCGGGGATGTATCGGCACCTACCTCCCCACCACCGGGAACATCGCCGAGGAGACCATCGCCAATGCCATCAAGGCCGCCACCCAGGACCCCCGCTTCCCTCCCGTAAGGCCCGAGGAGCTCCCCCACCTGGAGGTCTCCGTGGATATCCTCTCCGAGCCCGAGCCCTGTACCGAAAAGGACCTTGACCCCAAGCGCTACGGGGTCATCGTGGAGAAGGGCTACCGGGTGGGGCTTCTGCTTCCCGACCTCGAGGGCGTGGACACGGTGGAGGAGCAGCTCCGGATCGCCAAGATGAAGGCCGGGATCCCGCCGGACGAACCGTGTAAGATCTACCGCTTCACCGTGGAACGCCACACCGATTGAGGCACACCCCAGATGAGGGTACGGGTCCATACCCTGGGCTGCCGCGTGAACCACTACGAGTCCCAGATGATCCGGGAGAGGCTATCCGGCCTCCCCGGGACGGGGGAGGTACATGTGGTGAATACCTGCGCAGTGACCTCCCTCGCCGCGCGGAAGGGGAGGAAGCTTCTGCGGAAGCTGCGGCGCGAGCATCCCCGGGCATTGATCGTGGCGGTGGGGTGCCAGGCCACCGACTCCCCCGAGGAGCTCCGGGCCGCCGGGGCCGATCTGGTCATCTCCAACCGCCACAAGGCGCGCATCCGGGAGATCGTCCTGGCTTACCTCGAAGGGAAAAACGTCCCGGGCGATGGATGGCTTCCCCTGGCGGCGGAGCGGATCTCCCGGGATGCGGAGCAGATCCGCGCGAACCTGAAGGTACAGGACGGATGCACCGTGGCCTGTACCTTCTGCAAGACCTGGCAGGTGCGTGGTCCCCTGCGCTCCAAACCCCCGGAAGTGGCCCGGGAGGAGGCGGAGTGCCTGGCCGAAGCGGGACACCCCGAGCTCGTGGTCGCGGGGATCAACCTGGCCCAGTACGGCGAGGACCTCCCCGAACGGCCCTCCCTGGTGGACCTCCTCCGGGAGCTCCTGCGGGTGCCCGGGGTGAGGATCCGGCTCTCCTCCCTGAACCCCGAGGGGGTAACCGATGAGCTCATCGGGCTCTTCGCCGCGGAGCCCAGGCTCTGCCCCTACCTCCACGTCCCCCTTCAGTCCGGGGACGACCGGGTCCTCTCCCGCATGGGAAGGCCCTACACCGCGGCCGAGTACCGGGAGAGGATCGGGAGGTTCCTCGAAGAGGTCCCTATGGCGACCTTCGGGGCCGACGTGATGGTGGGCTTCCCCGGCGAGGACGAGGCCGCCTTCGCGAGGACCTACAAGCTCCTCGAGGAGCTCGGCCCCTTGCGGCTCCACATCTTCCCCTTCTCCCCCCG
>JALVLL010000112.1 GCA_027027485.1 Candidatus Bipolaricaulota bacterium
TTCCTATCAAAGGGGGAGCTGAAGGTAAGCAGCGGCGCGGTCTCGGTGAGGCCGTAACCCTGGATTATCCCCAGCCCCATGCGCCTCAAACCCCTGGCCACCTTCGGGTCGAGAGGCGCGCCCCCGGAGATGAAGAAGCGGAACTCCGGGGAAAGGAGCTTCCTCTTGATGGCCCTGCCGATGAGCTTGGGGGCGAGGTAATAGACGATCCTGCGGAAGGGCGAGGATTTGATGTTCTCCTCGATCCTCCTCCACATGGTGTGGAAGAGCTTGGGGACGCCGATCAGGATGGTGAACTTAGATTTCCTGGCGATCTCCATGAGGTTCCGGTAGTCGTCGGTGTACATGGTGGTGGCTCCCACGGAGAGCGGGGCGATCAGGGTGAAGGTGAGGCCGTAGATGTGGTACCAGGGCACGATGGATATGATCCTGTCCCGATGGGATACCTCGATCGCCTCGAGGGCGGAAAGCACGTTGGAGGTCACGTTGCGGTGCGAGAGCATCACCCCCTTGGAGTCGCCGGTGGTCCCGGAGGTGTACATGAGGAGCGCGAGCTCCTCGGAATCCGGTTTGGCGTTGGCGGGCTCGATCACCTCGTCGGGGATCAGCTCCCAGATGCTGGGCTTATCGTCGACCCTCTCCAGGGAGTAGACCCCCTTGAGCGAGGGGACTTCGTCCACGAGCCCCTCGAGTTCGTCGAAGCGCTTGGGGCTCACGAAAAGCAATTTGACCTCGGCCTCGGAGAGTATCCTCGAGATCTCCTTCCGCTGTAGCTCCGCGTCCAAAGGGGCCACCACGGCCCCCGCCCGGAGCGCCGCGAAGAAGGTCACTGCCCAACCGATCCCCGGCTTCGAGACTATCGCCACCCTGTCGCCGGGGGAGATCTCCTTAGCGATCCAGAGTCCGAACCTCCCGGAAAGGTCCCAGAGCTTCCCATAGGTGAGCTCCCGGTACTCGATCCTGTGGCCGCGGACGCTGGGCATACGAATGGCGATCTTGCGGGGATATTCCCTGACCGACCGCTCCACGAGCTCGTGGATGGTCGGATATCTCCTGTCCCTCATACTGCTTCACCCCCTTGGGAAGAAGGCGCGCCGGCATGGGAGCGCTTCTCGGAAAGATACTTATCGGCCTCCAGCGCGGCTATGGCCCCCTCGCCCGCGGCTATGACGGCTTGGGCGTAGCGCCCCACGGGCTCGCGCACATCGCCGCAGGCGAAGACCCCGGGCTGGTTCGTGCGCATCCATACGTCCGTTACCACGTAGCCGCTGTCGTCCAACTCCACCACGCCCTCGATCCATTCGGTGGCGGGGCGGTAACCTATCTTCACGAATACCCCGTCCACCTTGAAAGGCCGCAGTTCCCCCGTGGAGAGGTCTTTGAACACCACCTCCCTCACCACGGAATCACCCCGTACCTCGTCCACCACGACGTTCCAGACGAACTCGATCTTGGGATGCGAGAGGGCCCGCTCCCTGAGGACCGCCTCCGCCCGGATGGCCTTGGGATCGTCCTCGGGATGGCGGACCGCCACATATACCCTGTCGCAGATCTCGGCCAAATACAGGGCCTCCTCCAGTGCCGCGTCGCCGGCCCCGACGACGAGGACCTCCTTTCCCCGGAAGAAGAACCCGTCACAGGTGGCACAGTAGGAGACGCCCCTCCCCTTGAACTCCCTGGCCCCCTTGGCGGGGAGCTCCTTGGGGACGCCCCCGGTGGCGATGATCACCGTTTGGGAGCGAACTCCTCCCGAGTCCGTCTCCACCACCCAGATCTCCCCTTCCCTCCTTAAGGCCTTGGCCTCGGCCTGCAGGAACTCCACCCCGAACTTCTCCGCCTGCTTCCGCATCCTCCGGCCGAGCTCCTGCCCGGGTATGGGGTCGGGGAAGCCGGGGAAGTTCTCCACCGTCACCGCCTCGCTCAACTGGCCTCCCGCCAACGCCTTCTCCAGGACCAGGGTCTCCAAACCAGCCCTTTTGGCGTAGATCCCGGCGGTGAGCCCGGCGGGGCCCCCGCCCACCACGACCACATCCCAGATCTTTTCCGTGTCCATGGCCTTACCCTTGTGGGGATTTCCCGCTATTATATCCGAAGGACCGATTCTTTTCCCTTGCGATCCGGCTTTCTGGCGGTTAGGTTTTCGTGGGAATGGCGGAAAAGAGGGTTTTCCTGAGGGACGGCTACCTCAACATCCGTTTCGACTACGACCGGGATCTGGTTAGGTTGGTGAGGGGGCTTCCCGAGAGGCGCTGGGACAAGAGGTCCCGGACGTGGCTCGTCCCCTCCAAGTACGTGGGCACCGTGGTGGACCTCCTGAGGGATGCCGGGTTCAACTTCGATGAGGCGACCCTCGAGCTCTACCGGGAAGCCCGCTCCTCCCCCCAGAACCTCACCGTGTCCCAGCTCAACCTCATGGCCCGGAACGCCCTCCACACGGCCTTCCCGGAGCCGGTGTGGCTGGTGGGAAAGATCCTCAACTTCGACAAGAACGCCCACAAGGACGTGGTGGATTTCCGCCTGGTGGAGGAGAGCGAGGGCGGGGCCATCGTGGCCGAGGTACAGGCGGTGCTCTTCCCCGAGGCGAGGTCACTCATCGAAAGGAAGCTGGAGCTCGCCGGAAACCCTTTCGAGCTCGGGGACGAGGTGGAGGTCAGGGTCCTGGCACAGGTGGAGCTGAAGGTCGATTGGGGCGAGTACCGGGTGGTGGTGCAGGACCTGGATGTGGCCTACACACTGGGGGAGGTGGCCCGCCGGAGGGAGGAGATCGTGAGGAAGCTCGCCGCGGAGGGCCTCTTGGAGCTGAACCGCTCTCTCCCCTTCCCTCCCCTCCCCTTGCGGGTGGGGCTCATCACGAGCCTGGGGTCCGACGCGGAGAACGACGTCCTCAAGACCCTGAGGGAGTCGGGCTTCGCCTTCCGGGTAACGGTGCACGGGGCGAGGGTCCAGGGGCCCTACACCGAGCCCTCGGTCCTGAACGCCCTGGATTGGTTCCGGGAGAGGGCCGATGAGTTCGACGTGATCCTCATCTGCCGGGGAGGGGGTTCCCGGACGGATCTCGCTTGGTTCGACTCCGAGTCCCTGGGCAGGGCGGTGGCCACCTTCCCCCTGCCGGTGGTGGTGGGGATCGGCCACGAACAGGACTTCTCCGTGTTGGACCACGTGGCGTGGCGCGCCAAGACCCCCACCGCTGCCGCCCAGCTCCTCGTCCAGCGGGTACGGGAGACCCTCCAGTTCATGGAGGAGGTCCTGGAGGGGATCCTGAAGGGGGCGGAATCGCGGCTCAACGAGGAAGCCTCCTCCCAAAGGGAGAGGGAGGCCCGGCTCATCCGGGCCGTCGGGTTCGCCCTCTCCAGGGCCGAGGCCGACCTGGAGAGGCTCTCCCGCGCACTCCCCCGGGCCGTGGGGATGGCCCTGGGGAAGGAGGAGAGCTACCTGGATGGGGTAAGGGCGAGGCTATCCCGGGCCGCACTTCGGGGCGTGGAGGAGGGCAGGAGGAGGTCCCGGGAGCTTTTCGCGAGGATCCGTCGGGCCGCCCATGCGTACCTCGAGCGAGAGGTCGGGAGGCTTTCCGAGAGGGAGCGGAGGCTTTCCGCCCTGGATCCGCGGCGCGTGGTGGAGCGGGGGTTTGCGATCCTGAGGGGGCCGAATGGGAAAGCGATAACCGCTCCGGCCCAGGCACCGGCGGGAACTGAGGTCACCGCTGAGCTCCGCGGCGGGGTGCTTCGGCTCATCTCCAAAGGAGGCGACGGTGGAAGGCGATGCCCGTGAGCTCTCCTATTCCCAGGCGGTGAGGCGTCTCGAGGAGATCTTGGAGAGGATCGAGAAGGGCGAGGCCGATATAGACGAGCTCTCCGACCTCGTCTCCGAGGCGGCGGAGCTCGTTTCCCTGTGCCGCAGGAAGCTCACCCAGGCGGAGATGCAGGTCAAAAGGATCACCGAACGCCTGGAACGCGAGGGGGAAGGCGAAGAGGCCACAGCGGGCGAGCCCCCGCCCCCAGGGACCGGGCCCGAGGAGGTCCCCTTCTGAACCCTCCCTTCACGGGCAGGTTCAGACGCGGATCACCCGGATCAGGTTGGTGGTGCCGGGGACGGAGAAGGGGATCCCCGCGGTGAAGACGACGAGCTCCCCCCTGTCCAAAAGGCCCTCCTCCCTGGCCATTTCCAAGGAGGTGGCGGCCAGCTCCTCCACCCCGCCACCCACCGGGGGGATGGGGAGCGGGATCACCCCCCAGACGAGGTTCAGGGACCGGGCGGTCCTTTCCTCCGGGGTGGCAGCGAGCACCGGGACCCGGGGCCTCAATGAAGCCACGAGCCTCGCGGTCCAGCCCGAGAGCGTGGCGCAGATGATGGCCGAGGCCCCGATATCCCGGGCGATATCCACCGCGGCCACGGCGCACGCCCCGGGGACCTCCCCCACGAGCTCCGGCGCAAGCCCCGGGACCCTGATGGGGAAACCGCTTTCCTCCGCCGCCCGGGCCGCCTCGGCCATGGCCCGCACCGCCTCCACCGGGTACCTGCCGATGGCGGTCTCCTCCGAGAGCATCACCGCATCCGCCCCGTCCCAGACCGCGGTGGCGACGTCGTTCACCTCGGCCCGAGTGGGCACCGGGGATTCCACCATGGAGCGGAGCATCTGGGTGGCCACGATCACCGGCTTCGCCCGCGCGTTGCAGAGGTCCACCAGCCTCTTCTGTACCGCCGGGACCTGAAAGGGGCCGATCTCCACCCCGAGGTCACCCCGCGCCACCATGGCCCCATCGGCCGCGGCCACGATC
>JALVLL010000113.1 GCA_027027485.1 Candidatus Bipolaricaulota bacterium
TCTCCCCCCCGTGACCTACGGGATGAGCGAGCATTACGCCCATTTCCCCCTGACCATCTCCTTGCGCTCCGAGACCCTCATCGCGGTGCTCAAGGACATCTTACGTTCGCTCTTGAAGCACGGGATCGAGAAGATCTTTATCCTCAACGGACACGATGGCAACATCGCTCCCATCGAGATCGCTACGCGGGAGATCAAGGTGGAGAACCCCCGCGCCAAGATCGCGGTGCTGGAGGCCTGGTGGATCACCGCGGGGAAACTCCTCCCGCCCGATACCTTCGAGGTGTGGAACGGCTTGGGACACGGGGGGGAAGGGGAGACCTCGATCATGCTCGCTTTGCATCCCGAGCTCGTGGATATGGAGCACGCCAAGGGCAGGGTTCCCGAAGGCCTTCCCGAGGAGATCCAGATCAAATGGTTATTCCACGAGCTTACCCCCTACGGCGCCAGCGGCGACCCCACCGTGGCCACGGCGGAGAAGGGGAAGAGGATGGTGGAGGTGCTGGTGGACCACATCGTGGATTTCATCCGCGGGATGGACGCCAGGGGCTGGAGGTACGAGCTGAGCGAGTGATGGGGAACGATGGGAACCCACGGGTGAGGCTCGTTCTCACCGGGGGAACCTGCCTTATGGAAGAGGACCCCCATGGCCATTTGGTCCTTCCCGCGGATGCGGAGGCCAGGATCGAGGATCTCCTACCCCACCTCGAGCGCTGGGCCCATGTGGAAGTGGAGGTCTTTTCCAATCTGCCGGGGGAGTGGTTCGGGCCGCTGCAGTGGGTGGAGCTGAGGGAACGGCTCCTGGAGCTGCTCTCATCCCCCGCGGTGGATGGGGCTGTGATCGTGACCGGCACGGACGGATTGGAAGAGCTTTCCTACTTCCTCCATCTGACCGTCCCCACCGAGAAGCCTTTGGTCTTAACCGCTTCCTTACGGGGACTGGATGAGCTGGGGAGCGATGCCCCCCTGAACCTGGTGGATGCGGTCCGCGTCGCTGCAGCAGAGGTGGCGCGAGGAAAGGGAGCTCTTGCCGTTCTGAACGGGAAGATTTATTCTGGCCGCGAGGCGAGGAAGACCGATGCCCAGGCCGTTGCCCCCTTTTCGGGTGAGTTCGGCCCGTTGGGACTGGTGGACCGCGAGGGGGTGTTCTTTTATCGGGAGCCGGTGAGGAGACATACCTATGCCTCGGAGTTCGCCCGTGCCGGATTCGGGGCCTTGCCCCGGGTGGATGTATGCTGTGCTTATGCCGGCGCCGACGGTGCTTTGGTCGAGGCGGCCCTGGCCGCCGGGGCGGAGGGGATCGTGGTGGCCGCGTTGGGATCGGGTAATGTGAGCCGGGAGCTGGGGGAGGCCCTTTCCGGGATGGCCCGTCGGGGGATCCCGGTGGTGATAAGCACCCAGGCCTGGAGCGGTCGGACGAGCGCGGTCTACGATTATCCCGGTGGAAGCGGGGGCCTCGCCGCAGCGGGCTGTATCCTCGCTGACAACCTCCCTCCCCTTAAG
>JALVLL010000114.1 GCA_027027485.1 Candidatus Bipolaricaulota bacterium
AGGTACTCCCGGGCCAGAGAGCTCGTGTGGAAAGGGCTTTCCCTTTTGTTCGGGCTTTTGACGATAGAGGCCCTGGTCCTCTGGCTGGTACGCAAGCCGCTCGTGGCCCTCTTCATCCCCGGCCGGCCCGATGTGATCGCGGTGGGGGCGGAGTTCATCGAGATCTTCGCCGTGGGGATGCCTTTTCTGGGAGCCTTCTTCTCGGCCCAGGCGATATTCCGTGGGGCAGGGCACAACGTCCCCACCATGGTCCTCGGGATCCTGCGGCTCTGGGCCCTGCGGATCCCTTTGAGCTGGCTTTTCGCGTTTCCCCTGGGGTGGAGGGATACGGGGATATGGTGGGGGATGTCGCTTTCGAATGTGATCTCGGGGGTAGCGGCCCTGTGGCTCCTCTGGCGCGGGAGCTGGCAGCGCCGCGTGGTGGAATAATTCCCCCATCTTCCGTGCCCGAATGTGCTTTTGGGTTTCTCCGACAGACGATGAGACCCGTTTTGACGATTGAGAGCCGAAATGCCTCGGATGTCACCGATTTCGGCGTCGAATTGACACTGTCATTTTATGTTGCTATGGTATAGAAAAGGTAGCAACACCTATTCAAAAGGAGGTCAGCAGTGATGCGGCACATTTTTGTCCTCTTCCTTGGAATCGTATTTATCGGCTTGACGTCGTTGGGGGAAGTGGTGCTTCAGTATTGGATGTGGGACCCATCGATAAAAGATAAATACCGCGCTGCCCTCGATAAGTTCGAGGAAATGCATCCTAATATAAAGGTGGAACTCACGGCCATGGAGCCCAAGGATTACTGGACGAAGATGCGACTGTTGGCCCGTACAGGCAAGCTCCCCGACGTCTTCAACATGAGCTCGGGATTTATCGATGAATGGGCCTCCAAAGGATTGCTCCTTGCTCTCGACCGTTTCATCGAGAGCGATCCCACGTTCGATATCGATGCGTACTACAAGCGCCTCTTCGAGATAGTGCGTTATCCCCGGGGAAAGGGGCCCATATATGCGATCCCATTCGCCTGGGTAACCACCGTGTTGTTCTTCAACAAGGACGCTTTCGATGAGGTCGGCTTGGAATATCCCAATGATTCATGGGACTGGTGTGATTTCCTAAGGGCGGCCATAAAGCTCACCCGTGATTTGGATGGAGACGGTGAGATCGACCAATGGGGCTTCTGGTTCTACGGGAGATACGCCCACATCGAGCCGTGGATCTATCAGAACGGCGGGCGTCTTTTGACGCCGGACAGGAGGCGGTTCGACCCGACCCCGGAAGCCCTGAATGCCTTGAAGTTCCTCACCGATCTCGTGCTGTGGTATAAGGTAGCTCCTCCTAAGAAAGCCATGGAAGGTGTGCGCCAACAGGACGTGTTCCCCCGGGGATTGGCGGCCATGTGGGTGGACGGTTCCTGGAATATAGAAAATACGCGCCGTATCGTGGGCGATTCCTTCAGGTGGGGTATCGCCAAAGTCCCCCGTGGTCCCAATTGGGAACAGGATGTGATCTTCGCGTGGCCCGACAACATCGCTATATCGGTGTCCACAAAGCATCCCGAAGAGGCTTGGGAACTGGTCAAGTTCCTGAGTGGGCCGGGGCTCACCATCGATCTTTACATGGCGGGTAAGGTCCCCTCTTACCGGCCGTTGGCGGAGTCCGAGGAGTTCCTCGAACGCGGGAAACAGCCGGCGGAGAAGGGATTGTTGTTGGAGCTCGGTAAATTGCCCATGATGAATTCGTTCACCTTGGGGTGGTCCGAATGGCGCGGCTATGGACCTGCAGCTGGCTTGGGCCTCAACGGGGCCATCGATAGCATCCTGAACGGGGAGGCTAGCTTCACAGAGGCCTTGGAGAAGGCGAAGGAGTATATCAACGAGGTGCTAGCCAGGTATTATCCCTGATCATACGAGGGGCCCGGGATATGATTTTCTCCCGGGCCCCTTTTTCGCCCGTTTCGCCCATGCGGAGCAAATGGTATCGTCCGTGGCATCCATACCTTTTTATTTCATTGATGTTGGTAGGGCTTTTCGTCTTTCGTTTGGGGCCCATATCGACGGCTTTCCTTATGAGCTTTACGCGGTATGACATCCTCTCACCACCACAATGGGTAGGCTTGGACAATTATCGGGAACTCATCGAAAGAGGCGATTTTTGGCTCGCCTTGAGGAACACAATGATATTTGCCGTGATCTATGTCCCCGGGGCTTTGTCCGTAGGACTTACCTTGGCCTTGTTGCTGAACGCCAAGCTAAAGGGGATCGGGTTCTTCCGGGCCTTGTTCTTCTCCCCCTTGGTAACATCGTCAGTTGCGATCGGGATAGTGTGGAGTTGGATCCTTAGCCCACGCTTCGGGGTCGTGAATTACATGCTAAAGCTATTTGGTATAGAAGGTCCTTCGTGGCTTGGGGACCCCTCCACGGCCCTTGCAAGTGTCGCCACGGTCTTCGTATGGAAAGAAGCAGGATTCTATATGGTCGTTTATCTCGCTGGCCTACAAGACATACCCGTGACCCTTTATGAGGCCGCAGAGATAGATGGGGCCTCGAGATGGCAACGTTTCTGGAGGATTACTTTTCCTCTCCTGACACCCACCACATTCTTTGCTTTGACGATAGCGATGATCAGGATGTTGCAACACTTCGATATCATATATGCCATGACACGCGGTGGCCCTGGTATGGCTTCCACAACACTGCCCTATGCTATCTACCTAAACGCCTTCGTTTTCTATCGCATGGGATACGCTTCCGCAATGGCCTTTATGTTCATGTTGTTGGTAGGCTGCCTGACGTTTCTAAATTTCCTTTCCAAACGGTATTGGGTGAAGTACCAATATTGAGTTGAATATGAGAAGTAAAGCGATGAGAGCAGCCTTTTATGTTATTGTCTCGATCTTAGGCCTGATATGGGCCTCCCCCTTCCTCTGGATGCTCAACGCATCCTTTAGTTCAGAGAAAACCATCTTCAGCGTGCCGCCTCGTCCTGGGGATTTGCTCCTTTCGGCTGACCCCTTTGAAAACTACCGGATAGTTCTCTCTGAATATAACTTCTTCCGATATCTGATAAATACTCTTATCGTGGCTTCCCTGGCTTCGATCGGTCAACTTCTCACTTGTTCGCTCGCGGGCTTTGCCTTCGCCCGGATGAGCTTCCGCGGTAAAGGGATCCTCTTTTCCCTTTTGGTGGGCACCATGATGGTCCCCATTCAAATAGTGATAATACCGGAGTTCCTTTTAATGATGAACCTCCATTGGCTCGATACCTGGGCCCCGTTGATAGTGCCTTCCTTCCTTGTGGGGGCCTTGGGCACATTCCTTTTGCGCACATTCTTTGAGAACGTGCCCCAGGAGCTGGAGGATGCCGCCGTGGTCGACGGTGCGGGTCCTTTTAGGATTTACTGGAATATCTTTCTCCCTCTGGCTAGAACCCCACTGGTAACCCTCTTTATATTGGCGTTTATCACCAACTGGAATCAGTTGCTTCGCCCCATAATCTACATAACCAATGAGCGGCTGATGACCCTCCCCATGGCTTTAACCCTGTTCCAAAGCCAGTACGAAGCACGGTGGCATTTGTTGCTTACAGGTTCGGTCATAACCGTGCTTCCCCTCTTGGTGATTTATGTGTTCCTCCAACGTTATGTAATCCGCGGTATGGTCGGCGTAGGGGTCAAAGGGTGAGCGAAAGACAAACCCCGATATCCTTAGCCACAAGGTCCAATTCAATGGGGTCCGGCACGGCGGAGGCCGAGTTTACGCGCTATCTCTAAGGCCTCGCGGTATTCCTCGGGCGTGATCCGTCGGGAAAGCTCCGGGTATCGGTGGGCTTTCCAGGTGGGATAGTACTGGGCCATGATGTTCACGTAGGTGTCGCGGGAGATCTCCTCGGCGATGAACTTAAGGACCTTTTCCGTCACCGCGAGGCCGTTCGGGAGGACGAGGTGCCGCACGAGGAGCCCCCGGACCGCGATCCCGTCCTCCACCACCAGATCCCCTACCTGGCGGTACATCTCCTTCAGGGCCGCGCAGGCCACCTCGAAGTAGCGGGGGGCGGCGGAATACTTCTCGGCAACCCCGGAATCGCCGTACTTGAAGTCGGGCATGTAGATATCCACCACCCCCTCGAGGACCCGCAACGCCTCCACGGACTCGTATCCGCCACAGTTCCACACCACAGGGAGCCTCAATCCGTGCTCCCGGGCAACGAGGAGCGCCCGCACGATGGCGTGGGCTTGATGGGTGGGGGTAACGAAGTTTATGTTGTGGCACCCGATGAGCTGGAGCTCCAGCATCATCTTGGCGAGCTCATCCACCGAGACCTCTCTGCCTTCATAGAGCTGCGAGATCTCGAAGTTCTGGCAGAAGACGCAGCGGAGGTTGCAACCGGTGAGGAAGATGGTCCCCGAGCCCCCGTGTCCCACGAGCTCCCGCTCCTCGCCGAAGTGGGGCCCGTAGCTCGAAACCCAGGGCCGCCATCCGGCGCGGCAGAACCCACGCTCCCCTTCCCTCCTCTTCGCCCTGCACGCCCGGGGACAAAGGCGACACGGGGAGGCGAGCTCCTCCAGCTCCTCGGCCTTCCGCTCGAGTTCCTCCGCCGTGAGTTCCAGGTAAAGGGCCATCATCCCGCGAAATGAATTTAACGTGGGGCGACGCTCGATCGAAACCATTCATTTCGTCCATCCGGTGGAGGCTTTATATACTCCCCTGGGA
>JALVLL010000115.1 GCA_027027485.1 Candidatus Bipolaricaulota bacterium
ATGCACCAAGCCGGCTCCGGCCCGGTAGGCAGCCTCCGCCGCCATCGCCGCTGCCCCGGCCATCCCCACCGATCCCCCCACCACCAACACTTTCCCGAAGGTACCCTTGTGGCCGAAGGGATCCCGATATGGCAGTGCCGCGGCGCAGAAGGCCTCGGAGATCACCTCCGCCACGGGCTCCACCGCGTCCCAGGCCGGTTGGGGGTAGGCGACGTCTATCACCTCCACCTCGCCGCAGTACCTGGCCGCGGGGAGGAGGAGATGGCATGGCTTCAAGGCGCCCATGGCCAGCGTGATATCCGCCTCCACCGCGGGGCCCCTGACCTCGCCGGAGTCGGCGTCGAGCCCTGAGGGAAGATCCACCGCCACCACAAGCCCCAGGGCCTCGTTCACGAGCTCGATGGCCCTGGCGGCGAGGCCCCGCGCGGCGCCCTTGATCCCCACTCCCAATACCCCGTCGATCACGAGGTCCGCCCGCTGGATGGCGCTTCGGAACTCGCGTAGGTCACGGGCGGAATCCACCCGGAAGAGTCTCCCGGGGAAGGAGGCCGAGAAGGCCCGCGCCTCGGAGAGCGCCGCGCCCTCGGGCTCCCCCAAAAGCACCGCTATCACCTCGGCCCCCCAGAGGCCGAGCCACCGGGCTATCCCCAGGGCGTCCCCTCCGTTCCCGCCC
The DNA here is from genome assembly GCA_027027485.1 of Candidatus Bipolaricaulota bacterium. GTDB lineage: Bacteria > Bipolaricaulota > Bipolaricaulia > Bipolaricaulales > Bipolaricaulaceae > JALVLL01. The sequence continues at coordinate 674 of JALVLL010000115.1, forward strand.
TTCCCGCAGACCGCGAAGACGTGCTTCCTCAGGGGGCGGCCCAGGGTCCGCTGTAGGTACTCGGCGCCGCCCCTGGCGGCCGACTCCATGAGGAGGAGCCGCTCCACCCCCAGTCGCTCGCTTTCCTCGTCCAGGGTCTTTATCTCCTTCGAGGAGAAGACGGGCTGCATGGTATCACCCATTTTAGGGGTCTTACCTTCCCCAGCCAAATCACGAGGGGCTCATGGGGATTCCTCCCGGAGGAGCGTGGCGATCCCCTCGGCCACCTCGCGGGGGGTCCTCCCGGTGCGGTCTATCCAGCGGATACCAGGCTCCCGGCGGAACCAGATGTATTGCCTCCTGGCGTAGGCCTTCGTGTTCGCCGCGATCCTCCTCTTGGCCTCCCAGAGGCCGAAAAGGCCCCGGAAGTGGTCGAAGAGCTCCTCGTAGCCGATGGTTCTCAAAACCGGGGCTTCCCGGGGGAGCTTCGTGCGGAAAAGGAGCCTGGCCTCGTCGACCAGCCCCCGGCGGAACATCTCCTCCACCCGGGCCTCGATCCTCCGGTAGAGCTCCCGCCGGTCCATGGTTATCCCCACCACAAGGAGCGGCCAGGGGAAAGGTCTTTCCCTTCCCCAGAAGTCCGAGATGGGCCTTCCCGTGAGGCGGTATACCTCCAGGGCCCTGATGATACGGACCCTGTCCGCGGGGCGGATCTTGCCCGCTGCCACGGGGTCGACCCGCTCGAGTTCCCGGTAGAGCTCCTCCGTCGGGCGCCGCGAGAGCTCCTCCCGGATTGCGGGATCGGCCCCAGGGCCCTGGAAGATCCCCACGGTGAGGGCCCTGACATAGAGCGTACTTCCGCCGACGATGATCGGGATCTTTCCCCGCCCCAGGATCTCCCGGGTTACCCTCTCGCAGTCCTCGCGAAACCTGACGGCGTCGTATTTCTCCCACCAGGGGACGATGTCCAGGAGGTGATGCGGCACGCGGCGGCGCAGTTCCGGGTGGGGCTTCGCGGTCCCTACCTCGAGGTCCCAGTAGACGGCCCTGGCATCGGCGGAGATCACCTCTCCCGAGATAATTTCCGCGAGCTCCACCGCGATCTCGGATTTCCCCACCGCGGTGGGGCCGACGATGAGGGGGATCCTCACTCTTCGGAAAGCAAGAGATCCCGGAACTTCTTCAGGGCCTCCCTGCGGGAGGGGTGTTTCAGCTTCTCCAGGGCCCGCAGCTCGATCTGGCGGATCCTCTCCCGGGTCACGTCGAACATGGCGGCCACCTCCTTCAGGGTCCTGGGGTGGCCGTCCCGGAGCCCGTAACGCAGCTCCAGGATCTCCCGCTCCCTGGGGTCGAGCTCCTGGATCACCTTGAGGAGCTCCTCGCGGAGCTTTTCCTTGAGGGCTTCCTTGGAGGGAGAGGGGACGTTCTCATCGGCGATGAGGTCCCCCAGGGTATCCTCCTCGTCCTCGGAGATGGGGCGCTCCAGGGACGAGGTGTAGCGGGCCGCCTGTTCGATCCTCTTTATCTTCTCCACCGGGATCCCCAGGGTCTCGGAGAGCTCCTCGTAGGAGGGGGCGATCCCGTAGCGCTGGATGTGCTCGCGGCGAGCCTCGGAGAGGGACTGCATGGTCTCGGCGGCGTGGCTTGGGACGCGGATGGTCCGGGTCTGATCGGCCAATGCGCGGGTGATGGCCTGACGGATCCACCAGGTGGCGTAGGTGGAGAACTTGTAGCCCTTGCGCCAGTCGAACTTCTCCACCGCCTTGATGAGGCCGATGTTCCCCTCCTGGATGAGGTCCAAAAGCGAAAGCCCATGGTGCATGTAGCGCTTGGCCACCGACACCACGAGGCGCAGGTTCGATTCGATGAGCTTCTTCCTGGCCTTCTCGCCGCGCCTGACCTTCTCCTCGAGCTCGGCCCGCTCCTCCGGGGAGAGCTTGTCCCCCTCCTTCTTCAGGCGCTCGGCGGCCATCCTCCCCTCCTCCATGGCCTTGGCGAGCTCGACCTCCTCTTCCTTGGTGAGGAGGGGGACCTTGCCGATCTCCTTGAGGTACCTGCGCACCGGGTCCTCACGGGAGGACCTTTTGCCCTCTTCCTCAGGTTCGGGGCCGAACTCCTCCTCCGGAGGGAGGGAAGGAAGGTCCTCTTCCCAACCGTCCTCGTCCCTCTCCAAAGCGTCCCTCATATCCCTCCTCTCAGGACCTTGGCCCGGCTGCGGCAAAGGTCCATGTACTCGCCCATGAGCTTCTCCACCCGGTCACGATCGCCGAGCTCCTCACACCTCCCTATCTCCTCCTTAAGCTCCCGCATCCTGCGTTCGAGCTTAGGGAGCACGAAGAATTTCCTCCAGGCCTCCTCCAGCGCCTTGTCCTCGTCGGCGAAGGAGATCTCGTTGAGCACAAGCCGCGAGATCACCGCTTGGTCCTCCGGCGGGAGCTCCGGGGAGATCGAGGCGGGCTCCGGTACCTCCCCACGCCCTGCCCGCTCGAGCCAGAGGGAGGCGATCCTGCGATAGGCGGGGCTGAAATCCTCAGGGGAAAGCTGTGATATCTTCTCGGCACCGAGCTTCCCCTCGAGCATGAACTTGAGTACAAGCTCCTCGGGACCGAACCCCTCTTCCTCCTCTTCCGAGACCTTCCAGGAGATCTTCCCCCCCAGGGCCTTCCACACCTCCTCCTCGGGGACCTCGAGGAGCAGGGCGGCCTTGCGGGCGATCTCCCGCCTCAGGAGCGGTGACCTCAGGTTCTCCCATAACGAGCGGAGGAGGCCCAGGGCCTCCTCCTTGCCCTTGAGCTTCCCTAGGTCGAACCTCCGCGGCAGGAGCTCGAAGATGAAGTCCTGGAAGGGAATGGCTTCGGCGATGATGGCCCGGATAGCCGCCACCCCACGCTCCCTCACCAGGGAATCGGGGTCCTGTCCCGCGGGGAGCGGGGCCACCCTTACCTCGAGCCCCGCCTCCAGGAGGATCCCGATCCCCCGCAGGGCCGAGGCCTCGCCGGCGGCATCGGCGTCGTAGGCCAGGACCACTTTCCGGGCATAGCGGGCGATCCTGCGGGCCTGGGACTCGGTGAGGGCGGTCCCCATGGAACACACCGCCTCCGGGATCCCCGCCTGCTGGAGGGCGATGACATCGGTGTAGCCTTCCACGAGGACGGCCCTTCCCGAGGCCCTGATGGCCTCCTTGGCGATATCCATCCCGTAAAGCAGGGTTCCCTTTTGGAAGAGGGGCGTATTGGGGGAGTTGAGGTACTTGGGTTCCGCGCCCGAAAGGGTGCGTCCGGCGAAGGCCACGGTGCGGCCGAGCTCGTCCCGGATGGGGAAGATCACCCGGTCCACGAAACGGTCCCGATAGCCGCGTTCCCCCTTTACCACGAGGCCCAGCTTCTCCAGCAGCGGGAGCCCGAGGCGCGAGATGGCCTCGATCAGGGCCGATCCGCTTTCCGGCGCGTAGCCGATCCCATAGCGGTCCCAGGCGTCCCCCCCGATCCCGCGGGAGAGGAGGTACTCCTGGGCCCTCCCCCCCGCCGGGGACCGAAGGGCTTCCCTGAAGAAGGCCTCTGCGGCGGCGTTCACCTTGAAGAGCTCCTCGCGCTCCCCGCTCCGCTTCAGCTCTATCCCGAGCTCCGCGGCGAGCCTCTCCAGGGCCTCACGGAAGCCGATCCGCTCTATACGCATCAGGAACCCGATGGCATCCCCGCCGGCCCCGCACCCGAAGCAGTGCCAGAGGCCCTTCTCCGGGGAGACATAGAGCGAGGGGGTATCGTCGGGGTGGAACGGGCACCTGCCTTTATACCCCTTACCCGAGGGCTTCAGCACGATGTAACGGGAGATGAGCTCGACGATATCGATCCTCTCCCGAATCTCCTCGAGCTCTCTCATAAGAGGTCGTTCACCAAAGGGTTCCCGCGCCGCTCACGGCCCACCTCGGTAGGCTCCCCGTGGCCGGGGTAAATCCTCCAGTCGTCGGGGAAGCGCGAGAAGAACGCGCGCAGGGATTCCCGCAGTCTCTCGAAAGAGCCCCCGGGAAGGTCCCACCTCCCCACCGATCCG
>JALVLL010000116.1 GCA_027027485.1 Candidatus Bipolaricaulota bacterium
CTGGCGCCGGGGGATGGGCTCGAGATGCACCTCATCGGCCCAATCCACCGCCACCACGAGGGATCTCAGCGTGTGATAGCCATCGGGACGCCGTCCCATGATCTCCAGGGTGAGGTTCAGTTTGGCGTAGGCCTTTAGGGCGAGGCCCAAACTACCTCCCCGGCGATGATGACCCGGTGGGCCACATCGTCCCCGAACCAATAGAAGAGCTCCCGGAAGTCCCGGAGGTCCCAGACCACGAGATCCCCTGCCTTCCCGGGCTCAAGGGACCCCACCTCTCCGGCGAGGCCGACGGCGGCCGCGGCGTTCAGGGTGGCCGCGGTGAGGCACTCCTCCGGCGCAAGCTTCAACTTCAAGACACCTAAGCGCATGACGAAGGTCATGGAGAGGACCGGCGAGCTTCCCGGGTTGAAGTCGGTGGAGAGGGCCACGGGGACCCCGGCCTCGATGAGTTTCCTTGCCGGGGGATAGGGCTCGTCGATCACGAACGCCGTCCCCGGGAGCAACACCCCCACCACCCCGGCCTCAGCCATCGCTTTTATGCCGGCATCGGATACGTGCAGTAGATGATCGGCGGAGATGGCCCCCACCTCCGCGGCGAGCTCCGCCGCGCCCACATAGGCGAGTTCATCCGCATGGAGCTTGGGGATGAGCCCGTGCCGCTTCCCCGCCTCCAGGATCCTCCGTGCCTCGTCCACGGTGTAGAAGCCTTTGTCACAGAAAACGTCACAGAAGCGGGCGAGTTTGCCTTGTCCCACCCGGGGGATCATCTCCTCCACGATGAGGTCGATGTACTCCTCGCGGCCGTAGTCGGGAGGGAAGGCGTGGGCCCCGAGGAAGGTGGGGACGATGCGTTGCGGAGCGCGCTCCCCGAGCACCTCTATCGCCCGGAGGATTTTGAGCTCCGCCTCGGGGGAGAGGCCGTAGCCGGATTTGGCCTCCACCGCGGTGACCCCACAGCGGAGCATCTTTTTCAGCCTCGGGATCGCGAGCTCCACAAGCTCATCCTCGCCCGCGGCCCGGGTGGCTTCCGCCGTCACCAGGATCCCCCCGCCGGTATAGCGCTCGCCTCGGGCCCTCCTGAGGAACTCCTCCACTCGGGATCCGGCGAAGACGAGATGCGTGTGGGGATCCACAAGCCCGGGGGTGACCACCCTTCCCCCGACATCCAGGACCTCCCCGGGGAAATCCTGGGGGGCTTTACCCATCGGGCCGAGATCGGTGACCTTTCCCCCGCGGATCTCGAGATACGCATCCCGGAGCCTGAAAAGCTCGGACATAGCGGGGCCACAAAGCATTCCGTGGCCCCGCGGCGTGACCAACTCCCCGATGTTTACCACAAGAAGGTCGCCCATCTCCGTGTCTTCAGCCCACGTTCCCGGCGCCAAGGTTCAAAAGCTCCGGGAGGTCCAGCGCCAGGAGGGTGGCCTTGAGGGGGACCCCGTCCGTGCTCCAGCCCCGAGCAGCGTAGTAGTCATCGAGCATGGCCTGGAGTTCCTCCTCGCTCACCCGGTCGCCCACCGAGGGCCCCTCGGGGATGGGATCGCGCCAGACCCTGGGGGGTATGTGGTCGTCGTCCCGGGTAAGCCCCTCCCGGACGTTGAAGACCCGGGCGAGGTTTATAAGCCTCTCTCCCACCGAAAGGAGCTCCGCCCCGGTGAGCTCGAGCCCGGTGGCCGCCTCCACCATCTCCGGAAGCCCCTCCAGGAAGAAGATGTGGCGGGAGAACTTGCAGATCCCCAGCACATCGTAGACCGCCATAAGGTCCTCGAGGAGCTTTATGAAGGGGCCTTTCCCGCGGATGGAGTGGCGGTCCACCCGCTCGAACACCCACCACGCTCCGCCGTACTCGGGGCCGTAGGCGCAGGCGGTGAGGTGGCACCCGCCCCGGTAGGAGACGGCGAAGGCCAACGCCACCCCCTTGGCGCCGCGGATATCGTAGGCGGGAAGCTCGAGGCCCTTGATGTGGATGGCGAACTCCTCCCCGGCCCCGAGGCGCTCGCAGGCGCGCTTCACGCCGTCTCCCAGAAGCTCCCCGATCTTCCCTTCCTTTTTCCCAAGCCGCTCCAGCGCCGCAAGGAAAGCGTCCTCATCGCCGAAGCGGAGCTCGATCCCGTCGAGATCATCCGCCGAGAGGAGCCCCCGCTCGTGGGCCTCCATGGCCCAGGAGAGGGTGAGGCCGGCGGAGATGGTGTCGATCCCCAGCCGGTCGCAGATCTCGTTGGCCTTGGCTACCGCTTCGATGGAGGCGATCTCCGGCGCCCCGCCCAAGGAGTAAAGGGTCTCGTACTCGGGGCCGTCAATCTCCACCCCGGCGTACTTCCCCTCCTCGATCACGAAGAGCTTCCCACAGGGCTTGGTGCAGCCGGGGCAGGCGACGTTCCTCTTGGAGTACTTGGGGACCCAGTAGTAGGGGTCGAGCTCGATCTTTCCGTCTCCGGCGCGCTCGTAGGCGCTCTTGAAGAAGCCCCATTGCCAGTTGCGGGAGGGGAAGGTGCCCGATTCGCGGTTCATCCAGTCCAGGAACTCCCCGGTCCCGTAGCCCATATCGGCCTTGGTGGCGGGATGGTCCCGGATGACCTCGTTCCACTTCACCGCCAGATCCTTTAGGGCATCGGGGCAGGCGTAATCCGGGGATTTGGAACCCTTGACGGCGATGGCCTTGAGGAGCTTCGAGCCCATGACGGCGCCGCCCCCGGCGCGGCCCGCCTGTCGCCCGTCGCAGTCGATCCCCGCTATCAAGGAGAGTTTCTCTCCCGCCGGTCCGATCACCGCGGTGCGGAAGCCCGGGTACCGCTCGGCCAGGGCCTTTTGGGCCGCGAAGACATCGAGCCCCCAGAGGTCGCCCGCGTCCTCGAGGCGGGCGTTACCGTCCTCGACCACGAGGACCACGGGCTTTTCGCCCTTTCCGGTGATCACGATGGCGTCGTATCCGGCCCGCTTGAGCTCCACCCCCAGCTTCGCCCCGGCCACGGACCGCCCGAAGAAGCCGGTCTGGGGCGATTTGAAGCAGAAGACGGTCTTCGATGCGGTGGGGATCGGGGATCCGGTGAGGAGCCCGGGGGCGACCACCAGGGGATTCTCCGGCTCCAGGGGATCGACGTCCTTCGGGGCGAGCTCCATGAGGTAATAACCGCCCAATCCCACCCCTCCCAGGAAACGGCGCAGGACCCCCTCGGGGATCGGTCTCCCCTCTACGGAACCCTTGCCCAGATCCACGAAGAGGGCCTTACCCCAAACTCCCTTCATATCCCCTCCCTGTTCGCCCTCGGATTTCGCTGCCAGTATATCCCTCGGGAAGAGAAGCCTGCAAATTTCGTTAACTGTACCGGGAAAACAGGCGAGGGGGTTGACTGGGCGAGGCCGTTTGGCCTATAGTATGACAACGATTTACGAAAAGGTTTTCGCACGTTATGGGGAAGGTGACGATCGCCGATATCGCCAAGTACGCCGGGGTTTCGGCCTCGACCGTCTCCCGAGCCCTGAACGGCAAGGTCGAGGGTTACATGCGCCCCGAGACCTACGCCCGCGTCATGGACGCCATCGAAAAGCTCGGCTACAAGCCCAATCGCCTGGCCCAGGCCCTGCGGGGCGCCCCCACCCGGATCATCGGCTTCGTCATCCCCGACCGTCTGAACCCCTATTTCCAGGAGCTCACCCTGGCCCTCGAGAGGGTCGCTTATAAATCGGGTTATGGGATCATCCTGTGCTCGTCCGATAACAGCTTGGAAAAGGAAAAGGCGTATCTGGAGCTCCTGGAGCGGCAGCATGTGGACGGGATCATATTCAGCACCGTGGGTTCCCAGAAGGACGAGATAAACCGCCTCATATCCCATGGGATGGCCGTGGTGCTCGTGGACGAGGAGGTCTCCGACGTGGAGGCGCCAGTGGTGGTGTCGGACAACTACCTCGGCGGGAGGCAGGCCACGGAACACCTCCTCTCCCTGGGGCACCGGAGGATAGCCTGTGTGACGGGCCCCATGAACCTGATCTCGAGCAGGGAGCGTTTCCGCGGATATCGCGATGCCCTGAGGGACCACGGCGTCGAATTCGACGGGAAATTGGTGGTCGAGAGCAAGGATTTCTCCTACGAGGAAGGCTATAAGGCCATCAGGAAGCTCATAAGAAGGCGGGGGGGCGAGTTCACCGGCCTGGTATGCGCCAACGACCTCATCGCCCTAGCGGCGATCCGGGCTTTCGGGGAGGAGGGGATAGAGGTCCCCGGGCACTGTTCGGTCGTCGGCTTCGATAACAGCTACATCGCGGAGATATGCCATCCCCGCCTCACCACCGTGGCCCAGCCGGTGAAGGCGATCATGCGCAAGGTCTTCGCGCTGTTGGAGGACGCCTTGGGCGGGAAGCATAGGTCGGGGGTTTACCGGCTGAAAACGAAACTGGTCGCGCGGGATAGCACCGCTTCCCCGAAGGGAGTGGGATAGGGTGAAGGAGAAGAGCGAGGTCGCCGTCGAGATAACGGACGTCAGCAAAAGGTTCGGCAGCGTCGTCGCCGTGATGGACTTCTCCCTGCAGGTCGAAAAGGGGGAGCTCGTGACCCTTTTGGGGCCGTCGGGTTGCGGTAAGACCACGACGCTCCGGATCGTCGCCGGGTTCGAGCGTCCCGACACTGGCCGCGTTTTCATCTTCGGCAGGGAGGT
>JALVLL010000117.1 GCA_027027485.1 Candidatus Bipolaricaulota bacterium
TGAACCTCTTAAACCCCGAGCTCGTGATCGTGAGCGGAGAGGGCCTCAGGGCGGGCAGATGGAGGCAAGAGGCCATCCTGGAGGCCCTCAGGGAGTACGCCTTCGACGGCCTCATCGATGACGTGGATGTGGTCTTCGAGCCCATCGGGGACGAGTTCTGGGCCCGCGGAGCCGCTGCGCTGGTCCTGGAGAAGCTCTTCCGACCGCCGGTCCAGCAGGTGGCGGATTACGTTCCCCTGGAGTCCTGGAGGAAGGGGGGTGAGACCGGGAAGGAACCGGAACGCATGAGGGAAAAGGCGGAGAAAAAAGCGGTATCCGAAAGGAGGTAGATATGAGGAAAGTGGGCCTGATCTTGGTGGCGTTGTTGTTCGGGCTGTTCGGGATCTACGGGATTTCGGCGGAGAAGATCACCCTGATCGTCGCCTCCGGCTCCAAGACCTCACCCTCCTACGCGGTGTTGGCCAAGCAGGCCGAGCGCTATATGCAGATGCATCCCAACATCGAGATCAAGATCCAGGAGATGCCCTGGTCCTCCACGCTCCAGCACGACATGTACGCCACCTGGCTCTCGGGGCAGCTCCCCTATCCGGACATCCTGCGCCTGGACATCATCTGGCCGCCGGAGTTCGCCTCCGCGGGCTGGGTCATCCCCCTGGACGAGTACATCGAGGCAGCCGGTATTGACCTCTCCGACTTCCTCCCCGGCCCCATAAACGGCGTCACCTGGCAGGGGAAGATCTACGCCATCCCCTACTTCACCGACGCCGGCCTCCTCTACTACCGCAAGGACCTCCTGGAAAAGTACGGCTTCGAGCCGCCCGAGACCTTCCAGGACCTCAAGGAGCAGGCCCTGTACATCATGGAGAAGGAAGGGATCCCCAACGGCTTCGTCTGGCAGGGCGACGCCTACGAGGGGCTCACCTGTGACTTCCTCGAATTCCTCTGGGGCAACGGCGGCGACGTGCTCGACGCCCAGGGCAACGTGGTGATCGACAGCCCCGAGGCCGTGGAGGCTCTGGAGATCATGGTGGACTACATCAAGTCCGGGGTCTCCCCCGAGGGCGTCACCACCTACAAGGAGGAGGATGCCCGGAACGTCTTCCAGCGCGGCGACGCAATCTTCATGCGCAACTGGCCCTATGCCTGGAAGAAGCTCAACGCCCCGGATTCCCCCGTGGCGGGCAAGGTGGGCGTCAAGCCCATGGTCCACGGTCCGGGGAAGAAGAGCGCGGCCACCCTGGGCGGATGGAACCTGGCCATCAACGCCTACAGCAGGCACCCCAAGGAGGCCTTCGACTTCATCATGTACCTCACGAGCCCCGAGAACATGAAGGAGCTGGCCATCGAGGCCGGCCTCAGCCCCACCCGGGCCTCCCTCTACAAGAACCCCCAGGTCCTGGCGGCCAACCCGTTCTGGAAGTACTTCTACGACGTACTCCTCGGCGCGAGGCCGCGGCCGGTGCACCCCCGCTACCCGGAGATCTCCAACGTGATCTTCACCGAGGTCCACAGGGCCCTCACCGGCGAGATCACCCCCGCGCAGGCCATAAAGAACATGGCCGATAGGATCCGCCAGATTGTGGGAGGCGGAGGAGGCTGAGGATTCAAGGGGGATGGGCCCTTCGGGGCCCATCCCCCTTTTGTCCTTCCCGCGCCGCATGTTCAGGGGAACCCTCACCGCGAGCCAGAGGAGGCTGGCGTTTGGGCTCGTCCTCCCAGCGCTTTTCGTGATTTTGTTCATAAACATCTATCCCCTCTTCCAGAGCTTCATCCTCAGCCTCCAGGAGTACAACGCCAAGTTCCCCGCCCAGAGGCATTACGTCTGGTTCGGGAACTACCTCAAGCTCTTCCGGGACCCGGAGTACCTGGCGGCCCTCCGCACCACTTTCTTCTTCACCTTCGTGTCGGTGGCCCTGGAGCTGTTTTTGGGGCTTGGGGCCGCGCTCATCATGAACCGCCCCTTCTTCGGCAGGGGGCTCGTGAGGGCGGCCGTCCTCATCCCCTGGGCCATTCCCACGGTGATCTCCGCCAGGATGTGGGAGTGGATGTACAACGACCAGTTCGGGGTGATAAACGACATCCTGATGCATCTCCACCTCATCCCGGAACCCATCCCGTGGCTGGGGCGGCCGGGGGTGGCCCTCTGGGCCATCATCATCGCCGACGTGTGGAAGACGATGCCTTTCATGGCCCTCCTGCTTCTGGCCGGCCTCCAGGTCATCCCGGAGGAGCTCTATGAGGCCGCGGTGATAGACGGCGCGGGGACGTTCAAGAGGTTCTGGTACGTCACCCTGCCCCTGCTTCGTCCCGCGATCCTGGTGAGCCTCATCTTCCGCACCATCGATGCCTTCCGGGTGTTCGACGTGGTGTTCGTCCTCACCGGCGGGGCGAGCGGGACGAAGACCCTGGTGGTGTTGAACCGGGAGGTCTTCTTCTCCTTCCTCAACTACGGCTATGGCTCGGCCATATCCGTCACCATCTTCGCTTTCATCTTCCTGATAAGCCTGGCCTACATAAAAGGGTTCGGCCGCAAATGGAGGCTGATCGAATGAGGCGAGGGTTCAGGATACGCAAAGCTCTGCGCCGTTTGGGCTTCTACCTTTTCGCCGTGGTGCCCTTGGTGGCGGTCTGCTCTTTTCCCCTTTACTGGTCGATCAACACTTCCCTGAAGACCCACAACGAGATCATCCTCTGGCCCCCGACGTGGTTCCCCCGGAAGATCTACTTCGAGAACTACATCTCGGTCTTCTCGGCCCACCACTTCGAGAGGAACCTCCTCAACAGCGCCATCGTCGCCGGGGTCACTACGGCCGCGGCGTTGGCGCTCGGGGTCCTGTGTGCCTACGCCCTGGCCAGGCTCCGCTTCCCCGGGAGGATGGCCCTGATGGTACTCATCCTCATGATGTCCATGTTCCCCAGGATCTCCATCCTCATTCCCCTTTTCCTCATGATGCGCGGGCTACATTGGCTCAACACCTACCAGGGCCTCATCGTCCCCTACATATCCTTTTCCTTACCTTTGGCCATCTGGATCATGACCAGCTTCTTCCGGGGGATACCGTCGGAGCTGGAAGAGGCGGCCCTGGTGGACGGGGCCACCCCCCTGCAGGCCATGGTGCGGGTGGTCCTCCCCCTTGCGGCGCCGGGGCTCGTGACCGCGGGGCTCCTGGTCTTCATCGCCGCCTGGAACGAGTTCCTCTTCGCCCTCAACTTCACCTTCGACGACACCACCCGCACGGTCCCGGTGGCCATCGCCCTCTTCTCCCGCCAGTTCGAGATCCCCTGGGGGGAGCTCAACGCGGCCACGGTGATAGTCACCGTGCCGCTGGTGCTTTTGGTGCTCATCTTCCAGCGGCGGATCATCGCCGGCCTCACCGCCGGCGCGGTCAAGGGCTAGGTCCCTTTCGCCGCTTCTGCAAGGATCCCAAGGGCGTAATCGATGTCGGGGCGGGTGATCCCGTAATGGGTGACGAGGCGGAAGCGGCGCTCCCCGGTCCGGTGGAAGAGCAGCCCCCGCTTGCGGCAGAGTTCATGGAACTCCGCGGGATCCCCACGCTCTAGCTCGAAATAGAGGATGTTGGTGCGGACCCGCTCGGGCTCGGTGTAGAGGCCGTCGACGTTGGCGATCCCCCGGGCGAGGAGCTGGGCGTTCTCGTGGTCCTCGGCGATCCTTGCCACCATGTGCTTCAGGGCGTAGATCCCGCAGGCGGCGATGATCCCGGCCTGGCGCATCCCCCCGCCCACCTGCTTGCGGATCCTGCGCGCTTCCTCGATGAACCCCCGCTCGCCACAGATCACCGACCCCACCGGGGCCGCGAGGCCCTTGGAGAGGCAGAAGGTCACCGAATCCACCCCCGCGGTGAGCTCCTCTACCTCCACCCCCAGTGCCACCGCGGCGTTGAAGATCCGCGCCCCATCGAGATGCACCGCGAGGCCATGTCGGCGGGCGAGGTGGACCACCTCCCGGGTGTACTCGGGCGCAAGGGGTGATCCCCAACAGCGGTTGTGAGTGTTCTCGAGGCAGATAAGCCTGGTCCTGGGGAAGTGGATGTTCTCGGGACGGATCGCCGCCGCGATGGCTTCCAAGGGGATGGTCCCATCGGGCTCGTTCCGCACGGGATGGGGATGGATTCCCCCAAGGGCGGAGATCCCCCCGGCCTCGTATAGGAAGGTGTGGCATTGGTCCCCCAGGATCACCTCGTCCCCGCGGCCACAGTGAGTGAGGACCGAGACCAGGTTCCCCATGGTGCCCGAGGCGACAAGGAGCGCCGCCTCCTTCCCCGTGACCTCGGCGGCGAGCTCCTCGAGCTCCCGGACGGTAGGGTCCTCCCCGTAGACGTCGTCCCCTAGTGGCGCCGTGAGGATCGCCTCCCGCATCCCCGGCGGTGGGAGGGTCACGGTATCGCTGCGTAGGTCGATGATCCTCATCCTGTGGGCTTCCTCCCGTATTTCTCGCGGAGGTATTTGTCGATGGCGTAGGCGGCCCGCTTCCCGGCCCCCATGGCCAGGATCACCGTGGCCGCACCGGTGACGATGTCGCCCCCGGCGAAGACCCCCTCGCGGCTCGTCACCCCGAGGTCATCGGCCACGATGGTTCCCTTGCGGGACACCTCCAACCCGGGGGTCGTCCGGGGGATCAGGGGATG
>JALVLL010000118.1 GCA_027027485.1 Candidatus Bipolaricaulota bacterium
CCACGTTTCCGACCTCGACCCCGGTGCGGTGGTCCTTGACCATGCGGTAGGGCTGGAGCACGTAGGACCGGATTTGGTTACCCCACTCGATCTCCCGGAGCTCCCCCCGGAGCTCCTCTATCTTCTTGGCCCGCTGTTCCTCCATGAGCGCCCGGAGCCTGGCTTTGAGGATCTTAAGGGCCATCTCCTTGTTCTGGTGTTGGGAGCGCTCGTTCTGGCACGAGACCACGATCCCGGTGGGGATGTGGGTGATCCGTACGGCCGTCTCGTTCTTCTGCATGTGCTGGCCGCCGGGCCCCCCGGCACGGAAGGTCTCGATCTTCAAGTCCTCCTCGCGGATATCGATGTCCTCCTCGGGTACGATGGGGGTCACGGTGACCGAGGCGAAGGAGGTGTGGCGCCGGTGCGCGGCATCGAAGGGCGAGATCCGCACCAGGCGGTGTACCCCCGTCTCGCCCTTGAGGAGCCCGTAAGCGTAGGGGCCCTTCACCTCCAGGGTCGCCGACTTTATCCCCGCCTCCTCGCCCGGGGTCTCATCGAGGAGCCTCACCTTGAACCCGGCCCGCTCGCAGAACCGGGTGTACATCCTGAGAAGCATCTCGGTCCAGTCCTGGGCATCGGTCCCCCCGGCACCTGCGTTCAAGGAGATGAAGCAGTCGCCCCGGTCGTAAGGGCCCCGCAGGAAGAGGGCGATCCTCGCCTTCCGGAACTCCTCCTTCAGGGATTCGAGGAGCTTTGTGGCCTCCTCCCGAGCCTCCGGATCCCCGTCCTCCTCGGCCAAGGAGAGGAGGACCTCCGCTTCCTCGAGCTTTTCCTTGAGCGCCTCCAAGACCCTGACCCTGTCCTTGAGGGACTCGAGCTCGGAGATGAGCTCCCGGGCCTTCTTCCGGTCGTCCCAGAATCCCGGGCGGGACATGAGGGACTCGAGCTCCGCGATCCTCTCCTTCATCTTCTGGAGCTCGAAGATCCGCTCCCATTCCCGGAGGCGCTGGGCAAACTCTTCGAAAAGCTCTTCCATCTCGCGAAGACTTTAATCAAGCGGATTTAAACGCTCAAGGATATAATCGCGCGATGTCGGGGAAGCTCTACCTCTGTGCCACCCCCATCGGGAACCTGGAGGATATCACCTTGAGGGCCCTCAGGATCCTCAGGGAGGTGGATCTCATCGTGGCCGAGGACACCCGCCACACCCAGAAGCTCCTCAGGCACTACGGGATAAAGGCCCGTTTCGGCCCGAGCCTCTACGAAGGGAAGGAACGGGAGAGGGTGCCGCTCATCCTGGGGGAGCTGCAGAAGGGCCGGGATGTGGCCCTGGTGAGCGACGCCGGTACGCCCCTCATCTCCGATCCCGGGTACCCGTTGGTGCGGGCCTGCGTGGAGGAGGGGGTCGAGGTGGTCCCGGTTCCCGGCCCATCGTCCTTCCTGGCGGCCCTCATAGCGTCGGGGCTTCCCCCGGATAGCTTCATATTCCTGGGGGCCCTTCCCCGCAAGGAGGGCGCGAGGAGGGAGCTCCTTGACGGGCTCGTGGGGGAAGAAATGACCGCAGTGATGTACGAATCCCCACATAGGCTCATGGAGACCCTCTCCGTGATGGAGGAGCTCTACCCCGAGAGGCCCTTGGTCCTCGCCCGGGAGCTCACCAAGGCCCACGAGGAGTTCATCCGGGGAGCTGTCCGGGAGGTGAGGGCCGAGGTGGTGCGTCGGGGCGGGGTGAAAGGGGAGATCGTCCTCGTTTTGGGAGGGGAAAGGGGTAGGAAGGCCATCCACGATGCGGAGCTCGTGCGTGATTTCTATAGGGTGCTTCTCAAGCGGGGGCTCGAACCCAGGGAAGCGGTGAGGGAGCTCGCGCGGCTCCTCGGGATCCCGAAACGCGACCTGAAGTGGCTTTACGAGGAGGCGGAATGAGGGACTTGCGGGATGCGACCCTTGGCGGGTTCTTGGAAGCACTCTCCTCCGGTGAGCCTACTCCGGGGGGAGGCGCGGCGGCCGCCTTGGCCGGTGCCCTGGCCACAGGGCTCCTGGGCATGGCATCCGCGGTGGGCCTAAAGAGGAAGCCGGATGATCCAGCGCTCCGGGAGATAAACGCGAGGGCAAAGGATCTCTTGGGGAAATTCCTCGATCTAGCCCGGGAGGATGCCGAGGCCTACCGCGGGGTCTCGGAGGCCTTAAAGCTCCCGAAATCCACCCCGGAGGAAAAGGAGGAGAGGAAACGGAGGGTACAGGAAGCCCTGGTGAAGGCCGCGGAGGTCCCGCTTCGGACGGCGGAGCTCTCGGCAGAACTCCTGGGTTTGATTGCCGAAGCCCTCCCGGTGTGCCCCGACTCGGTGGCGAGCGACCTTTTGAGCGGGGCGAGGCTCGTCCATGCCGCGGCCCTGGGGGCCCTCTACAACGTGGACGCCAACTGCCTCTACATCGAATCGCCCGAGGTGCTCTCGCGCTTTAAAAGGCAGAGGCTAAAGCTCGAGGAGGCGGTTTCCGCGCGTATCGAAGGGCTCAAGGAAGCTGAGGCGAAAATAAAAAAGTGGCTGGGAGAGGAGGATTCGAACCTCCACTAGCGGGTCCAGAGCCCGCCGGCCTACCGATTAGCCGATCTCCCAGCTGACACCTCAATTTTAGCGTTACCCTTGATGTCGATGCAACATCTCGACTCCGCGCCGGGTTTGGGGTATCGGTTCATCCGCGAGTGGAGATCGGCCGTTGAGAGGGGAGCGATGGGAAAGCATGGCCCTGAGGCGATGATCGCGCCTCCGCGCGGAAGGGACTCGGTGGGGCTATTGGTGGACGAGGACAAAGCTAGAGAGCTTAGAGAGGAATCGGTGTTCCTCCCATCCTGGGATCTTACCCAGCGCCAGGTCTGGGACATCGAGCTCCTCCTGAACGGGGCTTTCTCCCCGCTGAGGGGGTTCATGGGGAGGGCGGATTACGAGCGGGTTTTGGAGGAGATGCGCCTCTCGGACGGGACGTTGTGGCCCATCCCGGTCGTCTTGGATGTAACTGAGGAGTTCGCCTCAGCGGTCTCCGAAGGGGTCCGCATCGCCCTGAGACACCCCGAGGGGATGGTCCTTGCGGTGATGACGATAACGGACATCTGGAAACCCGATCGTCGCGCCGAGGCCGAGGCCGTTTTCGGGACCACGAATGAGGAGCATCCAGGGGTCTTCGCCCTCTTCCACCAAACCAACCCGGTCTACATCGGGGGGATCTTGGAGGGGATCGAACTCCCGCCGCACCACACCTTCGTACACCTCCGTCACACCCCGGCACAGCTCCGCGCCAAATTCGCGGAGCTCGGATGGGAGAAGGTGGTCGCATTCCAGACCAGGAACCCCATGCACCGGGCACATGTGGAGCTCACGAAGAGGGCGATGGAGGAGGCCGGGGCGAAGCTCCTCATCCATCCCGTAGTGGGCCGCACGAGCCCCGGCGACATCGACTACTTCACCAGGGTGCGCTGCTACGAGGCCATCCTCAAGTACTACCCCGAGGACTCCGTGGTCTTGAGCCTCCTTCCCCTGGCCATGCGGATGGCCGGGCCCAGGGAGGCACTGTGGCACGCCATCATCCGCAAGAACTACGGCGCCACCCACTTCATCGTTGGGCGCGACCACGCCGGCCCCAAGGACCGGAAAGGGAATTCCTTTTACGGCCCCTATGAGGCCCAGGAGCTCGTGGCGCGGTACGAGGAGGAGTTGGGGATCAAGATGGTCCCTTTCAAGGAGATGGTGTACGTAGCGGACCTGGGAAGATACGTGACCCGGGACGAGGTCCCCGAAGGGGCAAAGGTCCTCTCCATCTCGGGGACGGAGTTCCGCCGCCTCCTCCAGGAGGGGAAGAAGATCCCGGAATGGTTCTCGTACCCCGAGGTGGTGGAGATCCTGCGGCGCCGCTATCCCCCGAAGGACAAACAGGGCTTCACCGTTTTCTTCACGGGGCTTCCGTCCTCGGGCAAATCCACCGTGGCCCAGGTCCTCATGGCTAAGCTCATGGAGATAGGGACCCGTCCCGTCACGCTCCTGGACGGGGACCTCGTGAGGAAGCACCTCTCGAGCGAGCTCGGCTTTTCCAAACGCGACCGGGACATAAACATCCGCAGGATCGGGTTTGTCGCAAGCGAGATCACGAAAAACGGGGGGATCGCCATCTGCGCTCCCATCGCCCCCTACGACGCCACCCGCAAGGAGGTGCGCCAGATGGTCTCCCAACACGGGGGTTTCATCCTGGTATACGTGGCCACGCCCCTTGAGGTGTGCGAGAAGCGGGATCGAAAGGGCCTCTATGCCAAGGCCCGGGCCGGCCTCATAAAGGATTTCACCGGTGTAAACGATCCCTACGAGCCCCCGGACGATGCCGAGGTGGTAATCGATACCTCCAAACTTTCCCCCGAGGAAGCCGCCCAGAAGATCCTCGATTACCTGCGCAAGGAAGGCTATATCGCGTAACCCATTGCCATCTAAGGCCGCTGAGGCTACGATCGCAAAGGTCCGTAGGATGTGTACCAAGGTGCCGGTTAAGAGAATGACCTACGAGGAGTTCCTCGCGTGGTGCGACGAGGACACCTGGGCCGAGTGGGTGGACGGGGAGGTGATCGTGCTCGCGCCGGCCTCGTGGCGA
>JALVLL010000119.1 GCA_027027485.1 Candidatus Bipolaricaulota bacterium
GCCATGGTGGGGATGGAGCTTGTGAAGGACAGGGCCACCAAGGAGCCGGCGACGGAGGAGACGAAAAGGGTGGTCCAGGAATCCATCAAACGAGGGCTCATCTTCCCCACGGCGGGGCTTTACGGGAACGTGATCCGGATGCTGGTGCCCTTGGTGGTATCAGAGGAGGAAATCCAGGAAGCATTGGAGATACTGGACGAGGCCTTCTCCGCCGTAGGAGACTGAAACGGAACCGGAAAGCGACTGAGATGTCCTCGTTTTTGTATATGGGCCCTCGATAGGCCCCTTAGAGGTGGCGCCGCGTGATATTCGAGGCCTTATCCCCGGAAGATCCGGAAGCGGCCACGTGTCGGTCTTGTGGGGCGCGTGACCTACGTTGTAGGAGCAGGGCAGCCTCAGCAACTGGGTCGACGAGCTGAGGAAGGCCATATGAATCCCTCGGCCGAATACAGATTGCGGCCAGTGCATGATTCCTCGACGAAACGAGATGAATTTCAAGGTAGGCGGCTGGCGCGCCCGCGTCACGCGCTCCCGGCTGGGCCCTGTTAAAAACAGCCTTTCATGAGGGGGTTGTGGATCGTTTTTTTGACCGCTACCGTTTAAATCTCGAGCCGATAATGGCACCGAAGGACAAGCGGCTGCTTGAGGGTTCTTCAGAACCTGCTTTACCTCGATACCGATCTTTCCCGCGATCCAAGTCAGGGATAGACACGGATCATCGAGAGGTCATCTATGACGTGATCCGCATTCTGTAGATCGGCCCGCCCGCCTTTCCCAGTGAGGACGCCGATCACCGGACGGCAGCCGGCGGCCCTTCCGGCCTCCACGTCCTCCCGGGAGTCCCCCACCATGGCGAAGGAAGACGGGGAAACTCCTAACTGTCTGCAGGCGAAAAGTATCCCCTCGGGATCCGGTTTACTCACCGAGAAGCGGTCCGCCCCCACCACGAGGTCCACGTATTCCAAGAGGCCGGCGTGCCGGAGGTGCCTCTCGGCCGGGGCGGTGGAGTCATGGGTCACCACGGAAACGACCCCCCCAGCCTCCTTTATCCGTACAAGGAGCTCCCGCGCCCCGGGCGTGGACCGAAGGTGCCTCTCCCACGGGAACACCCCATCCACCTCCGCGAAGATCTCCCGCACCAGCCGCAAGGCCTCATCTTCGGGGATCCCGATTTCCCCGGAAAGGAAGGAAGCGCTTAAACGCTCGGTCTCTGCCCGGGGGCGGTGGATGGCGGGGGTGGTCCGTCCGGTAACGGGATCTACCCCCAGGATCGAAAGAAGCCTCTGCACCGCATCCCCATTGAGGCCGAAACGCTCCCGTAGGGCCCTGGCCCGTGCCCGCATGAGCGGGCCCCAATGCGAGAAGTCGACCAGGGTCCCGTCTTTGTCGAAGACGACCCCCACTATCCGGTACCTCTTGCCTTCGACCTCGATCACCATTCGCCCTTCCCCCGGTCTATAGCTCCAGGAGGTCCACGGAAAGGCCCCGGGTGGGAAGCTCGGGATCCAGTTCCCCCGCCCGGGCCCGCTCCACTACTTCCCTCAACTCCCCCTCCGCCTTCCACGCGGAGAGACGATCGGTCAAGGGCGGAAGCCCCAAGGCCTCGGCCCCGGTGATGGCCCCGGCGGAGAAGGCCTCCCGGCAAGCTTCCCGGAACTTGGGCTCGCGGGTGAGGTGGTGGTCGAGGACGGTGACCCTGGCCCCGGCTCCCGTCACCGCCTCGATGCAGTTCCGGATCGCCCGCTCCAGGGTCTTTTGGGATTGAAGCGGCCCGCGGAGGTAGGTGGCCGGGCCGTCCAGGATCAGCACATCTGGGGACTCATCGGCGATCCATTCGGCGTAGTCCTCGATGATGGGGCCCTGGAGATCGGAGGAATAGAGGAGCTTTTTCCCGCCGTGCTCCACAGTTATCGCCAGGACCCATCCGGGGCTTGCGTACTCCACCCCGTGGAAGATCGGCTCCGTGAAGCGGACCCTTGTTTCGCCGAGCTCGAAGGTCCTCCCGTCGGCGTAGACCACCCGGCCCCCGAAAGGTTCGGGCGATATCCAAGGGCCCCGTTCCCACATCCGGACAAGGCCCCGGAAGCGTTTCCTCCATTTGCGCCTGAGCTCTTCGGACGCCCCCTCTTTTCGTGCGCGGGGAAGCCCCTCTAGGGGATCGGGGTACTCCTCCTTTTCGGGCGGGACCTCTTCCAGCCCGATCCCCCGTTCGGAGGCGATGGCGGAGAGGAAATACCGGGACCTCTCCCACTGGGAGCGGTTGATCCAGCGGTTGGGGTCCTTGATCCAGAGGGTCTTTCCCCGGAAAAGCTCGGGGATATCGGGGCGGTGGTGGTCGTAGTGGTAGTGGGTGATGGCGATGTGGGTGGCACGGGACGCGGCTTTCACCAGGGCCTCGGTGGCGAGCTCGAGGTAGTAGAGCTTGAGCTCGGTGGGGGCGGGGTAGCGGGGCTGCATGATGGCGGCCCCGGGATCGATGAGGAGCTGGATATCCGGGGTCTCCACGAGCACACACATCGACTTCGCCCCCAAAGAATCGAACCAAATAGGCTTTATCCTCACGAAAAGCCTCCTTCAGCAGGACCTAAACTTTTTACAACAAAGGTTCCCCGAAGGAAAAAGGACGACAAGGACCTCTCGGCGCGGGAAGGAGGACAACCGAAAAAGCTGGTGGAGGTGCGGGGATTCGAACCCCGGTCCGGAGATACCCTCGGGCTCGGCTTCTACAAGCTTAGCCCGTGTACTTCATCTCGGGCCCGGCGCTCCCACGGGCAGGATCGCCTTGGCCCCAGCCTCCTTGAATTCTCACCGTCCCTCCCGGAGGCGGGGAGGAACGGCCAGCCCGCTTCGTCCACGCCCCACATAACCCGCGGGCAAGGTCATGTGGAACGGCCTACGCCATCAGTTCAGAGCGTAGGCGGGAACAGCAGCGTAGTCGGCATTTATTTGTTACCGCCGCGTGTTTTAGGAGCTCGCGGCCAGCTCCGCTTGCCACCTCGCCTGGGTATCCCCGTCGAATCCAGCCACCCCCAGGCAAAAACCATTATACTGGCGGAAAGTGAGGGCGTCTATACAGAGGGCCCTTCTCCCGGGGATCGCCCTGGCCTTGGGTACGGGCTGTGCCCTGGGAGGGCTCGCGGGACCCTTCGGGCCTCCCCTTCCGCGGATCCTCCTCGTGATCTCCCTCCTTTTCCTGGCCCTCGCCATCGGCCGCCGTTCCGCGGTCGCCCTCTGGCTCGCCACCTTCGCAGTGGGATCCCTACTCGGATCCTCTGGAAGTTCAAAAGGGGAGGTGGGATATCGCCTCTTCCTTTTGCGGGAAGTGAAGGGGGGGGTGGCCTCCATGCCCGAGCCCCACCCGAGGACCCTTTCCTTCGTCCTCGAGCATCGGCTCTCGGGGACGAGGCTCCTGGTGTATGTCCCCAAGGGGACCGAAATCCGCCCCGGAGATACCGCTTTGGTCAAGGGGAGGTTCGAGCGTCCCGGGGGAGGCTGGGGCGAGTACCTCGGGCGGAGGGGTATCGTCGGTGTCTTCTGGGGAAAGGAGGCCGAGGTACTGGAGAGGGGCGGGCCGAGCATCATGGGATACCTCTTCTCCCTGCGTTCCAGCTTGGCCCGGGTGATCTCCCTCTCCTTTCCCGACGAAGCCGCTTCCCTGGTCGCGGCCCTCCTCCTCGGGGTCAGGGGGGATCTCGCTTTCGAGGTCAAGGAGGGCTTCCGCCGGGCAGGGGTGGCACACCTCCTGGCCCTTTCGGGGCTGCATCTCGGGATCATCGCCTACGGGATCTGGTGGCTCCTCGGGCTTTCCCGGATCCGGACGGGGAGGCGGTATCTCATCCTATTCGCCGCGGTGGGGGTCTACGTGGGACTTTCCGGGGGCAGGGTCTCGCTGGTGCGGGCCGGGCTCATGTTCGGGGCCCTGGGCCTTTTCCGGGTACTTTGGGAGCATGGCCTGGTCCTCCGGGACTGGTACGATCCCTTGCAGGCTCTCTCCGCGGCGGCGATCGTGGTGCTTTCCATCTGGCCCTGGAGCGCCCTGGACCTGGGGTTCCAGCTTTCCTTCGCCGCGGCGGGGGCGATCGTCTGGGGATGGCCCTACTGGCGCGATCATCCCCTCCGCGGGCCGTTGCCGCGGATCGTCAGGTATCCCCTTGATCTCCTTTGGGTCTCGGTTTGTGCGCAGCTTGGGACCGCGGGGATCGTGGGGAGCTCCTTCGGGTACCTCGCCCCCTATGCGCTCCTTGCGAATCCCGTCCTCATCCCCTGGACAGCCCTGATCATCTGGTCCGGACTTGCGGTCCTCGTCCTGTATCCCTTGGGGGTGGGGCCCTTTATCGGGGGGATCGCGGGAAGGTACCTGGCGTCCCCCTATCTCCGCGCTGTGGCCTGGATCTCGTCCCTCCCGGGGGCCTCCCTCCCCGTGGGGAGGTACTTCGGGCTCTGGTATCTCTTCGCCGCTTTGGTGATCATCTCCCTGTGGAACGTGCGCCTGCGAAGAGGGGTGGAGTCCCCCTCGGGGAAAGGAGGGAGATGGAGGTAAAGGAGCGGTTGAAGGAAGCCCTGTCGGACCTGGCCCGCGAGGGCGGTGTCACATACGCCGATGTCCGGTATCTCGAGCGGGAGACCGAATCCATCACCGTGAGGAACGAGGAGGTGGCCGGGCTTTCCCGGACGGAATCGCGCGGCTACGGCATCCGGGTGCTCTACAGGGGATCCTGGGGGTTCGCCGCCTCGAGCGACCTGTCGCCGGAAGGCGTGCGGGAGACGGCGAGAAAGGCCCTGACTATCGCCAAGGCGAGCTACCTCACCCAGCGGGAGCCGGTGGTGCTCGATGACACCCCGCCCCAGGTGGGCGCCTACAGGAGCCCTATGGAGGAGGACCCCTTCGCCGTTTCCTTGGACGAGAAGCTCGAGCCCCTCTTCTCGGCGGTGCGGATCCTGCGCAAGGACAAACGCATCCAGAGGGCCGAGGCCGAGATGAACATCTTCCGGACGCGAAAGCTTTTCCTCAGCACGGAAGGGGCCGATATCGAGCAGGAGATCGTGGAGTCGGGGGCCGGGATCGAGGCCCTGGCGGTGGAGGGCCGGGAGGTGCAGCGCCGGTCGTTCCCCACCTCCTTCAGCGGGGACTATGCCGCGCGGGGGTACGAGTTCATCCGGGGCCTCGGCCTCGCGGAGAACGCCGAGAGGATCAGGGAGGAAGCGATAGCCCTCCTTTCGGCGGACCCCTGCCCCGCCGGGGAGTACGACCTCATCCTCGCCGGGGACCAGCTTGCCTTACAGGTGCACGAGTCCTGCGGCCATCCCACCGAGCTGGACCGCGTGCTCGGGACCGAGATCTCCTACGCCGGCGGGAGCTTCCTCACCCTGGACAAGCTCGGGAAATACCGCTACGGCTCCGAGATCGTGAACATCGTGGCCGATGCCACCATACCCGGCTCCATCGGATCCTTCGGCTACGACGACGAAGGAGTACCGGCCCAGCGGAGTTATCTCGTGCAGGAAGGGATCCTGGTGGGCTACCTCACCTCCCGGGAGACGGCTCCGGTGATCGGACAGCGCTCCAACGGCTGCATGCGGGCCGAGTCCTGGTACCACATCCCCCTGATCCGCATGGTGAACATAAACCTAGAGCCGGCCCCCGATGGTCCCACGCTGGACGATCTCATCGCCGACACCAAACACGGGATCCTCATGCAGACCAACAAATCCTGGTCAATCGATGACCTGCGGCTGAACTTCCAGTTCGGGTGCGAGATCGCCTGGGAGATAAAGAACGGCAAAAAGGCCAGGCTCCTTAAGAACCCCGTCTACACCGGGATCACGCCGGAGTTCTGGAGATCCTGCGACGCCATCTGTGGGGAGTCGGAGTGGAAGATCTGGGGCCTCCCCAACTGTGGCAAGGGGGAACCATCCCAGACCATGCACGTGGCCCACGGGACGGCCCCGGCGAGGTTCAGGAAGGTACGGGTAGGGAGCGGAAAATGATCGGAAAGGAAGACGTCCTCAAGCTCTTGAAGCGCGTGCTGGAGAGGGTCCCCGGTCCAACGGAGCTCGTTCTCATCGGGGGGAGGAACGAGCTCACCCGTTACACCAAATCCCAGATCCACCAGAACGTGGCGAGCCAGGATTACACCGTTTATGTGAAGGCCGTGGACGGAAAGAGGATCGGCGTAGCGCGTACCAACCGCCTCGATGTAGACGCCATCTCAAAGGCCGTTGATAAGGCCCACGGGATGGCACGCCACCAGCCGGAGAACCCATATTTCCCTGGACTCCTGGGGCCCTCGAGCTACACCCCGAGCGAGACCTACTTCCCCTCCACCCCGGCCTTCGGGCCCGAGCGGAGGGCCGAGGTCCTCAAGGAGGTCTTCGCCAAGGCAGGGGAACACGGGTTCGAGGTGGCCGGGTCCTTTTCCGTAAGCGAAGTGGAGATCGCCATCGCCAACACGGAGGGGCTGGAGGCGTACCAGCCCGCGACGAGCGCCGAGGTAGGGTTCGTGGTCACCTCGAAGGAGGGGATGTCCCGGGCCGACGCTTACTCCCCGGACGTGGATAGGATCGACTTCATGGCCCTGGCCGAAAGGGCCATCTCCCGCTGCGCCCTGGATCGGGACCGCATCGAGCTCCCTCCCGGCGAGTACACGGTGATCCTGGAGCCGGCGTGTCTCGCCGAGGTGATGCGGTGGCTCGCTTTCACCGCCTTCGGCTCGGAGGCCTTCCTTTCGGGGCAGAGCTTCCTGGCGGGCGCCCTGGGGGAGCGCTCCATGGGCGAGAACATCACCATCTATGACTCGGCCTGGGAGCCCGGTGCCCCGGGGTTGCCCTTCGACTTCGAGGGCACCCCGCGCAAGGAGGTGGTCCTCATCGAGAAGGGAATAAACCGCGGGGTGGTCTTCGACCGCACCAGCGCCGCCAAAGCGAAGACCGAGCCCACGGGCCACGGCGGGCCGCCCGGATCCCCCTGGGGCGCGATCCCATGGAACCTCTGTATGGCCCCGGGGGACTCGACCCCGGAGGATATCATCTCCTCATGCAAGCGTGGGGTCCTGGTCACCCACTTCCACTACGTGAACGGCTACCTCGACACCAAGCGTGCCCTCATGACCGGGATGACCCGGTACGGGACCTTCCTCGTGGAGGAAGGGGAGATCACCCGGGCGCTGGCCAACCTCCGCTGGACCGAGTCGATGCTCAGGGCCTTCTCCAATGTGAAAGCGATATCCCGCGATCGGGTGGCCTATCCCCTGTTCGGGATCGGCTCGGTCTTGGTACCCACGGTAATGATCGAGGGCTTCACCTTCACCGGGGTACAACGGGAGTAGGGCCCGAGGCCCCCTTGTTTGGCAAATGTCTCCCCCGGCCTTTTAATAGGTGGGGGTGGTTTTTATGTGGCGCCTGCTCGTGGCCTTGGCGATGTGTTTAGGGGCCTTGGGCGCGGAGCTTCCCCTTCCCCCGGGCGCGGTGGCGCGGCTTGATGGTAAGGGCTGGGTCGCCGACGTGGCCTTTTCCACGGATGGGAAATATCTGGCGCTCGCCATGGGAGATGCGGTGGAGACCCGCTCCGGAGGCGACCTCGCCCACTTGGGGTCCATTCGGCTCCCCGAGGGGAAACGTGCCCTCTCATTGGCCTTCGTTGCCCCTGAACGCCTAATCGTGGGCTGTTCTGACGGATCCCTTCTTTCCTTGATTTCTAGTTCCGTGGAAAAGGAAATGGGAGCCCATTCCGGCCGGGTCTGGGGGCTCGCGGTGAGCCCCGATAGGGGGCTAATCGCCAGCGCCTCCGAGGACGGAAGCATCGTGGTTCACGCTCTCCCCTCCTTGGATGAGGTGCTCCGACTTCAGGCACATCCGGGAGGCGCCTTCAGCGTCGCCTTCTCCCCAAACGGGAGGACCCTCGCTTCGGGCGGAAAGGACGGTGAGATCAAGCTCTGGGAGATACCTTCCGGGAAGCCCTTGGGAGAGCTCCATGGGCATTCGGCGGCGGTATGGGATCTCAAGTTTACCTCTGAAGGGCACCTCGTTTCCGCGGGGTCCGACGGGAAGTGCATCGTTTGGGATATCGGCAAAGGGGAACCGATCCGCGAGATCTCGCCTGGGGTGCAGCGGATAAGGGAAATCTCCCTCCGGGGAAACGACGGCATTATCGCCATGGCGACCTCGGACGTGAACGTGATCCTCTGGAGCGGGGCGGAGGAAAGGATCATCGGGCGTGTGCGTGGCCACACGACAACCCTCTGGGCCGTAGCCTTCAGCCCCGATGGGAAGTACCTCGCCACCCTTTCCGCCGACGGGCGTTTGCTGCTCTGGGATGTGGAGAAACTCCTTTCCCTTCGTCCCCGCTTCGTCAAGTTCCATTACGCCGAAAAGATGGGGCGCACGCAGTTCATCGGCTTCTCGTTCTTCGACCCGAACGGCGATGTGGCCTTTTTGGCGGTAGACCTCGTGGAAGGGGATCCCGCGACGATCTTCGCTTCATCCTTTTCCGTAGGGCTCCATTACCGAAAGGCCAAATCCTCGTTTCAACCCCTCCAACCGCGGACGCTCCCCACCGAGTTCCGCATCGGCGATTTCGGGGAAGAGGAGGGGTTCATCACTTTCGGCCTGAGGGTCGATAAACCCCAAAAGCTCGTGCTGAAGCTGGTGTTGATCGATGGCCTGGGACTGTGCAGCGAGATCGAGAACCTGGTGATAGAGGCCGAAGGTTAAAGACCCTCCATAAGCGCGTAGACCTCGTCCAGGGAGCCGCGGAAGGGGCCGGGACGCTCTAGCTTCAGGGTCGTCAGGGCCGCGGCGAACCTCGTGGCCACATCAGGGGGATCCCCCAGGAGGCGCCTCCCGAGGTACGCTGAGAAGCAGGTATCGCCCCGGCCGGTGCGCCCCTCCAGCGACCTCGGCCGGAAAGGCGCCTCGTGGAACTCCCCGGCAGCGTGGACGAGGACCCCGCCCCGGTGCGTGAGCACCACTTCCTCAGGCCCCCACCGGGAGAGGATCTCCGCGGCGCGGCGGATATCGCCTTCCCCCGTCAGAGCCGCGGCCTCGCGGTCGTCCACTTTGAGGTACGTCACCAGGGAGAAGGCTTCCTTGGCCTCGGGCCAGCTCCCGGTCACCAACTCCCTTCCCACCTTCCTGCGGAGGCAGCCCTGGGGATCGAAGGCCACGGGCCCCCGTCGGGCCACCTCCTCGAGGAAGGGGAGGTCCACTTCGTCCGCCGTCACCGTGCCCACGTAGTAGAGCCGGGCCTCGACCTCGGGGAGATCCTCCGGCCTGAACGTCCCGGCGAAACCCAGGAAGTAACAGCGCCTCGCGTCGGACGAGGGATCCGGGTGCACGTTTTCTATCCCGGTGGTCTGGGACGTGTAAACGGGAAAGACCTCGATCCCCTCCCGGTGGAGATCCGCGAGCATCCAGGAGTCATCCAGCGCCAAGCGGGTCACCACCCCCACTTTGAGGCCGAGCCTCGCGAGAACGATGCTCCCGAAGTAGACCGCGCCACCGATGAAGTCCTCCACCACCCCGCCGCGCACGATGCGGCCCTTGTCAAGATGCCCGATACAGAGCACATCCAGCTTCAAGATTTACCCCCTCCGGGCCTCTTCTCCTTCCATACCCGGTCGAGGATGGCGTTTATGAAGGCGGGGGCGTTTTCTGTGCCGTATTCCTTCGCGAGCTCCACCGCCTCGTCGATGGCCACCTCGGGGGGGATATCGGTGTAGAGGATCTCGTAGATCCCCAGCCGGAGGATGTTCCGATCCACCGCCGCCAGGCGATCTATCCCCCATCCCTCGGCCCGCCGGTCGATGATGTGGTCTATCTCGTCGCGGTGCGCCATGATCCCCCGGAGACGTTCCCGGACGAAGTCCTCCTGGTCGTCCAGATCCTCCTCGGAAAGCAGCTCCTCCAGGGACACATCCTTGAACTCGAGGCGGTAGAGGAGCCTGAGGATGGCTTCACGGGCCTCGTGACGGCGCATGTATGGGGGTCAGGAGCCGGCTTCGCTTTCGGCTTCCTCCCCTTCGCTCCGAGGTCCCTCCGCGGACGGGGCGGTGGGCTCGGGTTTGGGTTCCGGACCGGGTTTGGGCTCCGCTCTGGGTTCGGACTCGGTCTTCGGGGAGGATGTCGGTTTCCTTTCAGCGATACCGTGGACCGTTATGTCCACGGAGGAGATGGTGAGCCCCACACGCTTCTCCACCTCGGAGATGATCCTCTGGCGGATCCTCTCGGTGACCGAAGGGATGTCCTCCTCGGCGGGGATGTTTATGGAGAGGTGTATCCTCAGGGAATCGCTCTCATCGCGGATCTCCACCTTGGGACGCCTCAAGCCGAACTCCCGCTGGATGATGGAGGAGACCAGGGCCACCACCGCCGTGGGATAGATCTTGAGCTCCCCCCGCTCCGACTGGCGGACGATGGGCTTCCCCAGGAGACGCTCCCTCCCCAGGACGTCCCCCAGGATCGTCACGACCAGTATGAATCCCGATAATCCGAAGACGATCCGCCATACCTGGCCTTCGAACTTGAGCCCCGGCGCGAAGGCCGTGACCCCGAGCCAGATCAGGAGGATCGCCACCACACCGGCAACGAATACCGTAACCGCCCCCCCGGATATACTCCTCATCTAGCCCTCCTCCTCCGCCTTCTCCTCCTCGGGGAAGAGGAGCTTGGCGACCTCGACGTTGACGGAGCTCACCCTGAGCCCGGTCATGCGCTCCACCTCTTCCTTGACCTTCTCCTGGAGCTTCTGGGCCACATCGCGGACGGGATATCCGTACTTGACGGCCACCTTGATGTTCACCTTGACCTCGCCCTCGCCCACCTCGGTCTCCACGTAGCGTTTCACTCCCTCGCCCTTGGGGAACTCGCCCCCCTTGGGCGGGGCGATGCCCTCCACCTCGGCCGCGGCGAGGCCCGCGATGGAGGTGATCACCTCCTTGGAGATGCTGATCTTCCCCTCTTCGACCTCTTCCCTGGGAACTATCTCCCGGTTCTCTTCAGGCATTCTCCCCTCCTTCCTCCAACACCAGGGTCTCGGTGGGCGGCAGAACCTTCCTCACGAAGACATCCACCCGGCGCACGTTCACTCCCCCGAGCTTGGAGAGGTCCTCGCGTACGGCCTGCTGCACCCCCTGGGCCACCTCGTGGACCGGATACCCGTAGGCCACCGCGATCCCGATCTCCACATCCACTCCGCCCTCGGCCGGGACCACCCGGGGAGGCTCCTCGGAGCCGAAGAAGCCCCTGATGCCGGGACCGCCCTTCAGCGGATGGGCCCCCTCCACCTTCTCCAGGGCCCGCTCCGCGATCTCCACGATCACGTCGTGGTGGACCCTGATTACCCCCAGCGGGGTACCGGTTTCCCAAAACTGCTCGGCCATCGAAACCACCCCTTTACCCGCTCACCCGTTCCACATAAGTCCCGGTGCGGGTATCGACCTTGATTTTATCGCCCACCTTGACGAAAAGGGGCACCTTCACCACGAGCCCCGTCTCCAAGGTGGCGGGTTTCTCACCGCCGGTGGCGGTGTCACCCTTGACGCCGGGGGGGGTGTCCACCACCGTGAGGACCACGAAGGTGGGGGGCTTTATCTTCACGATCTGTCCCTTGTAGAAAAGCCCCTGCACGTCCATCCCCTCGAGGAGGTACCCCTTTATGTCCTCCACCATGGACGCGGGGAGCTCGTACTGCTCGTAGCTCTCCTTATCCATGAAGACATAGGTGTCCCCCGTCTGGTAGAGGTATTGGAGGGGGCGGGTCTCCAGGAAGGCGTGCTCGATGGTATCGGACTCCCTCAGCGTCTCGGTGAAAACCCTCCCGGTCCTCAGCTCCTTGAGCTTGGCGCGCACGAAGGCCGATCCCCGGGCCCGTTTCACGTGCTCGAACTCCAGGACCTCGTAGATCTCCCCCTTGTAGAGGATGGTCATGCCGCGGGTGATATCCCCCAGGGAAAGAGCCATCTCCACCTCCCTCAGGATCCGACATAGATGTAGACCACCCGGTCCTTGGGGCCGTCGAACTCGTAGAAGTATATCCTCTGGTCGTCCCCGAGGATCATCTTGCCGTCCTTCACGATGCCCACCTCGGTGGGAGCCACGAAGGCTGCCTTGGAGAGGGGCTCGCCCTCGGGCCCGGGCTTTAAGACCTTGAGGGTCTCCTCGAGGAGGATGGAGTCTGGGTTCTCGGCGTAGCGGTGGATGCTCACCGCCGCCGTGGCGTGGGGGACGTAGATGAAGACAAACCCCTCCTCGATCCCGGATTCCCGAATCGCATCTTGTACCTCCTCGGTTATATCCACCGCCTGCTCTTTCCGCTGCGTTTTGATCCTTATCTCCTTGAGCATCCCGCTCCTCCTTGAGGGCTTTGAAGTTTTTATCGGTTTCCATCCTGATTGGCAAGTTATCCGGGGAAAGGGGCAGGGTGTGGCGCCCCCCGCCCCGCTGGCTTAAAAAATGGGGGAGAAAGATGGGGGTCGGGGATACCGCCATATACCGCCGCTGGCGGCCCCAGAGGTTCGCCGAGGTGGTGGGCCAGGAGCTCGTGGTACGGACCCTGAAGCGGGCCGTGGCCCAGGGGAAGCTCTCCCACGCGTACCTTTTCGCGGGCCAGCGGGGTGTAGGGAAGACCACCGTGGCCCGGATCCGCGCCCGGGCCGCCAACTGCCTCTCCCCCGAAGACGGCGAGCCCTGCAACCGGTGCGAGAACTGCACCCGGATCCTATCTGGGAAATCCCTGGACATGGTGGAGATCGACGGGGCTTCCAACCGCGGGATCGACCAGATAAGGAGGCTCCGGGAGGAGGTGAACTTCATCCCGGCTGGCTCCCGCTACAAGGTCTACATCATCGACGAGGTCCACATGCTCACCACCGAGGCCTTCAACGCTCTGCTCAAGACCCTGGAGGAGCCACCTCCGCACGTGATCTTCATCTTCGCCACCACCG
>JALVLL010000120.1 GCA_027027485.1 Candidatus Bipolaricaulota bacterium
CGGAGGGGCAGGCATGATGAGGTGGTTTCCCGCGATCTTGGCCTTTCTTGTGGCCTTTGGGGCGGGCGGAAGGGAGCTCAGGGCCCCCGTGGCGGAAGGGCTTTCACTTTTCCGGGGGATAAACTTGGGGAACGCCCTGGAGGCGCCCTTCGAGGGGGCATGGGGCGTGGTCCTCAAGGAGGAGTACTTCGACCTCATCGCGCAGGCCGGTTTCGATACGGTCCGCATCCCCATCCGCTGGTCAGCCCACGCGCGGAAGTCCTCCCCTTATACCATCTCCGAGGCATTCTTTTCCCGGGTGGATTGGGCGGTACAGAACGCATTGGAGCGAGGCCTCACCGTCGTGATCGACATGCACCATTACGAGGAGCTTTACCACGACCCAGAAGGCGAAAGGGAGAGGTTCCTTTCCCTTTGGCGCCAGATCGCCGCCCGTTACGCCGATTACTCCGAAGGCCTGCTCTTCGAGCTCCTCAACGAGCCCCACGGTGCCCTCACCCCAGGGAGGTGGAACGCGCTCCTCCGGGAGGCCTTATCGGTGGTGCGGGAGACCAATCCCCGAAGGTGGGTGGTGATCGGTCCCGGAAACTGGAACCACGTCCGTGCCCTCCCGACCCTGGAACTTCCCAAAAGCGACGAAAGGATCATCGTCACCTTCCACTATTACGAGCCCTTCCGGTTCACCCATCAGGGGGCGGAGTGGGTGGAAGGGAGCTCCGCCTGGCTTGGGACGCGCTGGGAGGGAACCCCGGCCGAGCGGCGGGCGGTCGAGGAGGACTTGGATTTTGCGGTACGTTGGGCCCTAGCTCACCATAGACCCCTTTTCCTCGGGGAATTCGGGGCTTACCGGCGGGCGGATACCGAGTCGAGGGCACGCTGGACCGCCTTCGTGGCGCGGGAGGCGGAGGCACGGGGCATCCCCTGGGCCTATTGGGAGTTCTGCGCCGGCTTCGGAATTTACGACCCTGGAAAGGGGGAATGGCGGGAGGAGCTCCTTTCCGCCCTCTTGGGTTGATTCCTCAGGGACGGGGGCCGAAGAGGAGGGTTCCCAGGCGGATCATGGTGGCCCCCTCCTCCACCGCCACCTCCCAGTCCGCCGACATCCCCATGGAGAGTACCTCCATCCGCACCCCGGGAATCCCCTCCCGGGAGAGCTCTTCAAAAAGCCTCCGCATCTCCCGGAAGTAGGGTCGGGAATCCTCCGGTTCCTTCGGCTCCGGAGGGATCGCCATAAGGCCCCGCACCGCAAGGCGCGGGAACCGGGAGATCTCGCGCAGGAAATCCCCCGAGTCCTCGGGCAGGACCCCGGCCTTTTGGGGTTCCCTCCCGATGTTCACCTCGACGAGGACGGGAAGTTTCCTGTTACTCTGGGAAAGCAGGCGCTCCAGCCGCTCGGCAAGGCGCACCGAGTCCAGGGTCTGAATCCAATCGAAGACCTCCAGGGCCTTCTTGGCCTTGTTGCGCTGGAGGTGCCCGATCATGTGCCAGGTGGCGGGCTCGGGGACCCTGGGCCTCTTCGCCATGGCGTCCTGTACGTAGTTCTCGCCGATGTGCTCGATCCCCGCCTGGATCGCGGCCCGGATCTCCTCGGGGGTCCTCCCCTTGGTCGCCGCGAGCACCGTCACGTGATCCGGCACCCTCTTTAGTACCTCCTCACAGCGCCTCTTTACCTCGTCGATCCGCATACCTTATGGGATTTTAACCGAGGCGCAGTTCCAGGAAGCGGATTCGTAGGGGCGAGTGCCCCATTCGGGCCATCATCGCGGAAACCGTGGGGTAGCGCTTGCGCGCCGGGTTGAGCTCGCCCATATTTCTATGGGAGGGGAAGATGGGGAAGAGATGGATCGCGATCATTCTCGTTTCCGTGGTTTTGGGATTGGTAGGGGGTGTGATCGGGGGGAAGCTTTTCCCCTCTAGGGACCCTGAGCTCCAAGGGGATGTCGCGGGGCTCAAACGCACGGTGGAGGCGCTGAAAGGGTCGGTCGCGGCGTTGGTGGACCTCCCGGAGGATGTCTCGTCCCTGGAGAAAAAGATCACAGCCAAGGTCTCGTCCCTAGAGGAGGAGATCGCGGGACTCAAGGAAAAGATCGCGGAGCTCGGGAAAGGCCCCTCTCAAGCCGGTGCACCCCAGGCGGTGGCCTATCCGGCCCCCTGGCTGGGGATGCGGGTGGGTTACGTTGATATCGATGGGCTCCTTGGGGAGATCTTCTCCGAAAGGGACAGCATGATCGAGGCGCAGACCGCGAAGCTCAGCGACCTTAAGAAGGCCTACGACGAGGGAAAGATCGATGAGGCCACCTATACTAAAGAGCTCCTCAAGATCCAGGTTGAGGCCCTGAAATTCCAGATGGATTGGAACTTCTCCCTTTTGCGCAAGCTCAAGGCCTCCTTCGGCGAGATCAAGGGGGCACTGGAAGAGCTCGAAGCGAGGCTTAAGCCACTGGAGGACAAAGTAGGGACTTTGGAGAAAAAGGCCGAGGAAGGCATCCCCGAGAACGAGCTCCAGGACTTCTACTCCCAACTCCAGCAACTCCAGCTCGTGTTCCAGGAGTCGGAGAGGTTACTTTCCCAAACCCTGGCCTCTCTTTTGGCCAAGGTCGCCGGGGAGGTGGCACAGGAAGAGGGGATCGGCCTCGTGGTGAGGCCCCAAGACGTGATCTATCTGGATACCCGTTGGGCGGTGGACCTCTCCGAAAAGCTCAAGGAACGCCTCCCCGTCTTCTTCGGAGGTGGTAGAGGTTGACGGGAGAGCGTGTCCAACTTTATGATAGCGTTTGTACGAAGTGGATTTTCGGTTTCAGAACAATATAACCGGGAGGTGAAGGGCGGTGCGTAAGCTTATCTTGGTGGCCGTCTTGGCCTTGGGCATCGCGGCCATCGCCTTGCCCAAGGAGAAGTTGGTCATCGCGGGCCGCGATGGCGGTTATGGTGTAGCTCTGCAGATCGCCGCGGACCTTTTCATGGAACGGAACCCCGATGTGGAGATCGAGCTCTTGAAGCTCCCCTACAAGGGGCTTTATGAGAAGCTGGTCATCGATCTTTCCGCTGGAGGCGGCGCCTACGATATCGTGATGCTCGACGACCCCTGGGCCACGGAGTTCATGAGCCTGGGTTGGCTGGCATCATTGAAGAATTTGGGGTACACACCGGATCCCGACTTCGTTTCCACTGCGTTGGCCGTATGTCGGTACCCTTATCCCGATGGCACCCTCTATGCCCTTCCCCATGTGGGGAACGTGGAGCTTTTCGCCTACCGGAAGGACCTCTTTGAGAAGTACGGTTTGCCCACCCCGCCCAAGACCTGGGCCGAGGTATTGGAGGCCGCGGCGGTGATCTCCGCCAAGGAGCCCGGCGTCCACGGCGTCGTCTTCCGTGGGCGCAAGGGGAACCCCATCGTCACCGGTTTCCTTCCGATCCTCTGGGGGTTCGGTGCAGACATCATCGAGGATGGCAAGGCGGTCATTGACTCTAGGGAGGCGGTGGCGGCCCTGAAGTTCTTCCTCCTGCTCAAGGAGTACGCCCCCGAAGGCGTGGAGATCTGGAACTCCTCCGAGGTGAAAGAGGCCCTGTTGGCCGGGGACGCCGCCATTGCCATCGAGGTGTGGCCAGCATGGGTGCCGGATCTCGACAACCCCGAGAAATCCAAGGTGGTCGGCAAGGTGGAGATCGTTCCGGCTCCTGGGTTGGTGGAGAAGTCCTCCCCCATGCTCGGGGCTTGGCTCCTGGGGATCTCCTCCGCTTCCCGTAACAAGGCATTAGCCCTCAAGTTCTTGAAATTCGTCACCTCGGCGGAAGTCCAAAAGATTCTCGCCCTCCAGGCTGGCCATGCCCCCACCAGAAAGAGCGTCCTCACCGATCCCGAGGTTGTGGCCAAGTACCGCTGGTTCCCGAGCCAGCTTAAGGCCCTTGAGTCCGCGGTCCCGCGGCCCAGGGTCCTCGTGTGGAGCGAGATCGAGGGGATCCTCGGCGAGTACCTGCAGCTCGCCTTGATCGGGGAGCTCTCCCCCGAGAAGGCCCTGGCCGAGGCCGCCGACAGGATCGCCGAGGTAGTCGGCGAGTGAACCGCTTATCCGGAGGGGGAAGCGTCCGACGCGCTTCCCCCTCTTTTTGTGCTTGAGAACGCGGGGGATGAAGCGCTCTAAGGGTCGGCGACGGCGGTATTCTCACTTTCTTTTCCTCCTTCCGGCGCTGATAATCATCGTCTTCCTAACCGTATATCCTTTGGTACGGGTGGTTTACCTCTCTTTCTATCGCTACAACCCCATCCGCCGTGTGGAGAGGTTCACGGGGTTCGCTAACTACATCCGGCTGTTTTCCGACCGGTTCTTCCTCACGGGCCTTAAGAACACCTTCCTCTTTTCCGTGGGTGCCACCGTAACCGAGGTCCTGTTGGGATTGGGGCTGGCGCTTCTCTTCAATGTGAAGTTCCGA
>JALVLL010000121.1 GCA_027027485.1 Candidatus Bipolaricaulota bacterium
CCCCGGGACCCCGAACCCGGGAACCGCCATCTCCACCAAGAGCCCCAGGATCCCCAGGGCGATGAGGAGCCCCGAGACGAGGGGTGAGGTGAGGAACGCGACGGCCAGCTCTCCGAAGCCCATGGTGAACTCCACGATCTCGGCCCCCTCGAACCCTTCCGCCGCGAGCACTTCTCCGATGGACGCCGCGAGCCCATCGGAATATCCCCACCGTGCCGCGGTCTCCGGGGTGAGGGTGAGGAGCTTTCCTCTCTCGACAAGGCCCTGGATGGCGACGTCCTCGTCCACCATGGCGGCGGCGACGTCCGGGTTCCGGCCGCGGGCCTCGGCGGTAGCGCGGAAGATCTCCCGCACGGCGGAGATCACCTTCTCCGGTGCCTTTTCCATGCGCCCCCGTTCGAAATAGACCGGGGTAGCGGCCCCCATGGCCCCGCCCGGGGCGAAGTAGATCCGCTCACACGAGATGGCGAGCAGGGCCCCGGCCGATATGGCCTCCCGGTCCACATAGGCGATGGTCTTAACGGGGGCATCCAAGAGGAGATCGCGGCACCCAAGGGCGGCGTCGAGGTAACCGCCTGGGGTGGAGAGGGAGATGACGAGGGCCTGGGCATCCGTCTTTTCGGCCTCGGCTAGCGCCCCCTTGAGGAGGAGCACCGTCCCCCGGTTTATCTCCCCCTCCACCCGCACGTGGACTACCTCCCCGGCG
Organism: Candidatus Bipolaricaulota bacterium; assembly: GCA_027027485.1. Lineage (GTDB taxonomy): Bacteria > Bipolaricaulota > Bipolaricaulia > Bipolaricaulales > Bipolaricaulaceae > JALVLL01. Next base: position 707 of record JALVLL010000121.1, read on the forward strand.
AAAACCGTAACACCGACCCCGAAAAGCAACCCCACCGTTACGAGGCTTCTTACATTCCACATGTTCGCAAAACACTTTAGCCTAAACGGAAGCGATGACAAAGCGCCTTATGAGCGGGGTACCATCCCGGTGAACACCGACCGGATGAGGGAAGGAGAGGGGCAGAATTTAATTTCACTCACATCGAGCGGTAAAGGGCTACACCCCATTAACAAAATCGAATAGGAGATCCCAAGACATTTGTCTTCCACTCCGTTTTTTTGCGGTGCTACATATTGAACTTTAAGGTCAGAACCCGTTCCGAGATTCCCGACCCCGAGCTGCTCCGGGACCCGGGAAAGGCTTTCCTCGGTGGGGCACATGGCGGCATGGATACGCTCGACTTCTTTTCCGCCTTCGGTCATCCACAGCTCCTCGACTCAGCCGTCCCCGGGACGGCCTCAACCCCGGGAATCTTTTCCCTCCAAAGCTCAAGAAGCTTTACCGTGGTGGTGCGGGAGTTGAACCCACTATCCGGTGGCCCCGCTCTTTCATTTCCTCCCCCAGGCCCTCGCACCACCTCCCCCGGATCTCCTTCAGGGGCAGATGGGGGGAGCTCTTCCCGAACCCGCTCGGAGTAACGGGGGTCAGTCATGAAGATGGAATTCGAATCCACCAAAAACAGACCAAAGGATCCGGGAAATTCGGTGAGGTAAAAGAGGTGGGCGAAGTCCGAGCTTTCTATGCTCAGGACGAGGAACGCATCCAAGCCTATTTCCTTGGCCTTTTCGCCCGGGACCGATGGATTTCCATTCACGCATCACCCAAGGGGGTAACCTAAATTACATTGTGAAACTAAACATGGCGTTACGATCCCATCGTCGGGGACCCAGGGCAGTCGGCGGTAAAACTAGGATCTAAGGAGGTGTTTATGCGCTTGATCGCGTTTCTTCTGGTTTGTTTGGTCCCCTTGGGCGCATGGGCCCAAGGGGAACCCCCGAGCCCGGAGACGGTGATGGAGGGGTATTTCGCGCTTTATCGCAACAAAGTGTTTACTGCTTCCTATATGCTCACCTCCACTTCCACCCACGAGGGGGAAGAGCTCTTTTCCCTGAGCGGTTCCCTCGTCCTCTGGATGAAATACCCCTGGGCACGGGTGGAGACAAGCGGGTTCGAGGACGTGATGTACCCCGTATTGGTGGCCGATTTCGCGGGGAAGGCCCTTTATTCCCATGTGCCGGAAGTTGGGTGGGTGAAGCATGTGCTTTCCGGAAATTGGTTGGCCTTGCTCGATCCCCGCTATGATCCGCTCCTGAAAAGGATCCGTTACATCGAGCTTAAAGAGGACACCCTGGATGGGAAGGATGTTTGGGTGGTGAGGGGAACGATAGCCCCCGATCTCTTGGGAATCCTTCCTAGGGCGGAAGTCACCTTCTGGATCGATAAGGAGACCTTCATCGATCGCAAGGTAAAGATCTCGTATGATATTTATATCCCTGGCCTCGACGTCCTCTTGACCACCGAGCAGATCTCCGAACTCACCTCATTCGCAGAAGTAGCCGATATCCCCGCAGATAGGTTCTCTGTCCCTACCGATGCCCCGGCCGCACCGGATCTGAACGGAAGGGTTTTCCCTTATCCCGCCCCCGACCTCCGGGGCACCACCGTAACCGGCGGGGAACTTTCCTTGTCGGAATTTTTGGGGGATGTGGTAATCATCTTCTTCTGGGACCTGGGGGCTGAGATCGAGGAGAACATCGGCCTTAACCTGCTCCTCATGGAAGGGATCCGCGAGCGGGGAGAGGGAAAGGGGGTAAAGGTCATCGGGGTTACCGATGGGGATCCGGAGATCGTGGCGGCGTTTCTCGAGGGCTTCGGAGCGGCGATGCCCGCCCTGACGGCCCGGGACGAATGGGCTGAAGCATTAGGGGTTACGGAGGAAACCTGGTGTGTGATCATTGACCCTGAGGGAAACGTATACGCTAAAACAGATCCCTTCGTCGTCCCCGTGCTACTTCTCGAACTTTTGGAACCCGAGGCTTAAGGTTTCCGGTATCCGAGCCTCTCCACCTTCCACCGCTCCCGGTAGCCCGGCCCCACCCGTACCGGACGACCCCGCTTCGGCTGCTTCCCCTCGATGGGCGGGATCATGGGTTTGATCCCCTTCCTCCATAGACATCCCCTGAACTCCCGGCTGTCATAGGCCTTATCCGCCCCCGCCGACGCGACACCCCCACCGTCTCCGGTGCGGCTCGGGCCAAGATATGTCACCGTCCCCGCAAGGAGATCGACCCGAGGATTCTCAAGGACCTCAAAGAGAAAGGGGTCTCCCACCGCCGGATGGCCCAGATCCTGGGAATTTCCCGCACCACCTTGCTCAAGCGCCTTGATGAGCTCGGCCTGCGTTAGCCCCTCGGCACGGTGTGGGCGCCACATCGGCGGCACGTCCCGAATGGAGTAAGGATAAGTTGTAAATTTCTTACTAATCATTTAAGGTAAAAGGCAATGCTCATATCCAGGGTTACCTCCAAGGGGCAGACCACGATCCCCAAGGAGATACGGGACAGGCTGGGGATAAAACCGGGCGATACGGTGGCCTTCGTGGTGAAGGGGGAGACGGCGGTCATCGTCCCCATAAGGGGGACGCTACGCGATCTCAGGGGCTCCATAAGGCCCAGAAAGGTCCCCGAGGATCTCGAGGAAGTACGGAAGGAAGTGAAGCGGAAGATCGCCGAGAAAAGGAAGGGGAAAGGGTGAGGGAAGCCTTCCTGGACACCAACGTGATCCTCCGCTACCTCCTCAACGACGTCCCCGAGCAGGCCGACGCCGTGGAAGCCCTCCTGGAGAGGGCGGAGAAGGGCGAGGTGGTTCTTCGTACCAACGTCATGGTGATCGCCGAGATAGTGTGGACGTGTGAATCCTTCTATGGGCTCCCGAAGGAGGACATCAGGGACAAGGTGCTCATGATCATCAACACCCCGGGGCTGAAGGTGGAAAACGCGGGTTTGATTGCCGAGGCCGTGATCCTCTATGCCGAGAAGAACGCCGATTTCATCGATGCCTACAACGCATGTTGGGCGAAGAGGGAGGGGATCGAACGGGTCTATACCTTCAACCTCAGGCACTTCCGCAGGTTCGATTGGATCCGGAGCCAAGCCCCCGGCTAGTACACCCCGGGGCATCCGGGGATATGTCCCGCAACACCCGCGACCCCTTAAACATCACCGGACCTGTGAGCCCTCGGCGGGAACGAGCCCTTTGGCTTCCATCCTCAAGGGAAGCGAGAGGCCCGCGGGGCCGTAGCGGTTCTTGAGGACCTTGAGATCCCTCTCTCCCCCTTTCCCGTATTCCAGGAGCAGATTCACGTCCACCAGGTGTTCCAGGGCCCTGGGGCCTTGGATCCTGGAGCGCTTGTTCACCTGGGAGGAGAGGAAGGCAATGATCCTCTCCCCCTTCGCGAACTCCCGGATCCCGAACGCCGCGGCCCTGATCCCCTGGGGGCTGCCCGCGGAGTGCTCTATCCCCGGGAGGACCGCCTGCACCGAGTCCACGAAAAGCGCCCGGGCACCGATCCTTCGGGCCGCCCCCAGGATCCCCACAAGGGACCGTTCCGAAAGGAAGTAGAGCCTTCCCTCCAAAGCCCCGATCCTCCCGGCCCTCTCCCTCACCAGGGCCGGGAGGATCGGGGCTTTGGAGGGAAGGCTCTACTTCCTTTCGGAACGGTCCCTTGT
>JALVLL010000122.1 GCA_027027485.1 Candidatus Bipolaricaulota bacterium
AAGGTAAGCTGAGCCCGACTTTAGAGCGGAGGGAGGGTCAAAAGGCCGGGTAGACCCCGGCCTTTTTCATTCCCGGGGGGACAAAGGGGGCTATGGGAAGCGGGAGCCCTTCTCTCGGAAAAGCCGCACACAGGCCTCCACAACTTAGGCGTTGTAGAGCTTCCCCCTTTGCCCTCTCCAGCTCGGCTAGCACTTCCTCGATGGGGTAAGGAGGCCGATAGGGGTGGTGGGAAGACATGGCCTCCACCACATCGGCCACGGCCAGGATCAGCGCCCCCGGCGTGATCTCATCGCCTTTGAGTCCCCGGGGATACCCACTCCTTCTCCGCGTTCAGTGCCCCCAGGGCCTCTCCCCGCACCACCAGGGGAACGCAGTCCTCCGAACGCGAGGCGATCTTCACCTAAGATACCGGGGTTCCTTTTAGATATCGGGAACTAGATGGGGCGCTTTTCCCGCACCGCGTGGGCGATGATCCCCCGCTCACCGTAAGGGGGGAGACGGACCTCGCCGTGGTCGTACACGTAGGCGATCCGCACGAGCTCTTCTCCCTTTACTGCCCAGATGCCGCACGTGCTGACGCTTAAAACCTCGTGCACCGCATTGACCACGGCTTAGGCCACTCGCCGGATGTCGCGCAAGAGGATCGCCTTGCGCCCCAGTTCCCGGATCATGGCCAGCTTGCGTTGGGCCATTACTTCCTCCGTCACATCCAGGAAACTCCCCACGAAAAGGTGGTCATCCCCGCTTTGCACCACCCACAGGAGCGCTTCCCCGTGAAGTTCAGCCCCGTCGCACCCCTTCCCACGGAAGGAAACAAGGGAGAAGGCGGCCTCACCTCGGATCAGCTCTTCGCCTCCTCGACGATGGTTTTCCGATCGTCGGGGGATCAAAAGCTCGAGGGCCGAACTCCCCGAAAGTTCTTCCACCTCGTATCCGAGAAACTCCGCCAGGGCCCGGTTGAGATAAACGAAAACGCCATTCCAATCGAGGGCAAAAAGCCCACCGAGGAGCCCTCGACCATATCGCGGAAGATCTCTCGGCCCATGTCGAATATCCGACCCCTAGCCCACCGGAGAGCCAGACCAACGGATTCCGTTATACCCTAACGCCTGTGGTTACTCTTAAACTCGGGTGCGTCCGTCGTCGCGTATGAGTACGATAGAAATGTGGGTCGCTGGATCTTGCACGTGGATATGGATGCGTTTTACGCTGCGGTGGAGGTATTAGACAACCCCTCCCTCAAGGGGAAGCCTGTGATCGTGGGGGGACTTGGGCCCCGCGGGGTGGTGGCCACCGCTTCCTACGAGGCGAGGAGGTATGGAGTCCGCTCCGCCATGCCCATGGCTAAGGCGAGGAGACTTTGCCCCCACGGGATCTTCCTTCCCCCGCGGTTCGAACGTTACGAAGAGGTGGCGCGGGCAATCCGAGGGATCCTCTACGGGTACACGCCCCTTGTGGAGCCCATCTCCCTGGACGAGGCCTTCCTGGATCTTTCGGGCACGGAGCGCCTGCACGGCCCCCCGGAGCGGGTGGCTCAGGAGATCCACCGCCGCATCCCGGAAGAAACCGGCCTTTCCTGCTCCGTGGGCCTTGGGCCGAATAAACTGGTGGCCAAGATCGTCTCCGACCGCGCCAAGCCCGGGGGATTGCTCATCGTGACCCCGGAGGAAGTCCAGAGATTTCTTGATCCTCTCCCGGTGGACGTCCTTTGGGGCATCGGCCCAAAGACATCCCAGAGGCTCGCCCAGTTCGGGATCCGCACGGTAAGGGACCTCAGGGAGGTGGAGTTGGAGCTCCTCTCTTCCTGGTTCGGCCCCCGCACCGGGGAACACCTCTGGCGGGTGGCCCGGGGGCTGGACGACTCCCCGGTGGTTCCCTCCCGGGAGGCCAAAAGCATCTCCCAGGAGCGCACCTTCCCCCAGGATCTTTTCGATCCGGAGGAGATCCGGGCCGAGATCCGAGCCCTTGCCCTTAAGGTGGCGGAAAGGCTTCGGTCCCATGGGCTTTTGGCGCGGGAGGTACGCATCAAGGTGCGCTGGGCCGATTTCTCCACCCACACAAGACAACTCCGCCTTCCCGAGCCCACCGATCACGCCGTCCTGATCGCCGAGGCCGCCCTCTTCTTGCTTTCCCGCTTGGAGGAAAGAAAGCTCGGGATCCGGCTTCTCGGCGTGGGAGTGGGAGAGCTGGTCCCCGCCCGCTTCAGGCCCCTGCATCTCTTCGCCCGGGACGATTTGTCACAGGCCATCCTCAGCCTGCGGGAGAGGTTCGGCGAGGATGCCCTGAGGCTTGGGCCATGAGGCTGAGTTTTAAGCTTAGGTTGTGATAGTTGGACAGAGTTTTTGAGGGAATCTTTCACCGCCAGAAGTGTTCCGATAAGCCTTCGCGGACTTGTTCGTGATCCCAGGATTGAAAAAGGCAACGAAACTTACCGCGCAGCGACTCTATATCGGTAGGTTTAATTCTTTGTTTCTTTTGACCTCAAGGTTTCTCCAACGAGCAATTCGTGGATTTTTCAGCGAACAAGCATTTCCCATAAACTTCAATTCGAGGTGGGAACCATGAGGGGCCTTAAGGTCTTTGTGACCGTGTTGGTTTGGGGATTTTTATCGGTGGGATCGGAGCTTCCCACCCCGACAATTATTACCAAGCTTGGGAAGCCTGTGTTCCTCGAACTCGGCTTTACTACAGCACACCACTTGGCGGTGGTTACCACAGAAAGCGTTCGAATCTATGACTTACCTCAGGGGGAAGTGGTTGCGGAGATGACCTTTTGTGAGCCACCCACCGGTGCTCGGATCGCTTCGGGAGTTGGGTTGATGGCCGTCTCCTTTTCTAACCGTGTTGAGGTCTACAAACTCCCGGAACTCACGCTTATCTGTGCGATGCCCTTGGAGCGTTTCCGCACGACTTCACCCTTACCCATGACGATATCCCCCTCCGGCGATATCATCGCGTTCGCGTATTCTGGGATCCTCGAGCTGCGAGAGATCCCCTCAGGAAACCTCCGTAGCAGACAGAAACTCTCCGTTTCTCTCGTGGATGAGATCCATTTCCTTTCCGGACAAGAGATCGTCCTAAATGCGTATCCTTCAGTTCACTTGTTGAATCTTGCCATCGGAAAGACGCGAGAGCTCGCACGACTTCCCTTCCGTTCCCGGGTCGCGGTCGACGTGGTTCGGCGTTGGTTGATCCACCCCACGAGAAAAGGGGCAAGAATAGTGGATGTTGACACCGGTGAGGTGGTTGCCGAATACGAAGGGCGTACAGGGTCGGCCCTCGACACGCTGGTTATCTCACCTGAGGGCCTTTTTGGCTTGGCGGTGTATGACCCGTTAGGTGATGTGGGACTCGAGATCTTCAAGATGCGGCAAGAGGCTGAGCCCCTTCTCCTCACGGTTCCAGACCGGAGCCAAAAAACCACGTGGCGTGTGGCCCTCACCGAAGGATTCGCTGCCATGGCAGCGGAGTCGGTGGCAGGATATGTAAGCCTTTATGTTTGGGAGTTAGATGGCGGGGAACTTATATATTCCTTACCGGACTTCGCCGCGGGGAGGTGGGGTGGGACGTTGGCGGCGTCGCCAGATGGAAGCCTTGTGGCTTTCTGGTCTCCCCAGGAGCTAAAGGTTGTGGACGTATCTCAAGGTAAGGTCATCGCTCGGCGCCAGGAATTCGGGGTATCCGTAATTGCTTTCCACCCGGAACGCCCCATGATTGGCTTTGTGGCGGGATACGGAACCGAAGTTGTGTTGTGGAATTGGGAAAGTGGGGAGGTATTCCGCGAACGGGCAACGCTCTTGGGGAAGTTGGGGCGCGTGGGATCGTTGCTTTTCCTCCCGGGCGAGAAACTGTTGCTGGGCGATAGCAAGGGTAACCTCGCTGTGGTGAACGTGCCCCAGTTAACATTGGAACATCTCATCGAAAAGGCCCACGAGGAGCGAGTTGTAGGGCTTTTCTATTTGGCGCCGCAAGGAAAAGTGGTTTCAGTCTCCCCAGCATCCGTTCTCCTTTGGGATCCCACGACCTGGAGCGTCCTCGATGAGGTGGACGTCAAGCTTTCCACCGCGTGGAAGGCAGGAGACTTGATCATCGCCCGAGGAACGATGCAGGAGTGGTTCGTGTTTACGGTGGAGGCGGATGGGCGTTTGAGTTACAGACAGGTCGCTGCCACACAAGAGCGGGGAGTCCCGGCGACAGCCGATAGGCTCCTTTTGCTCTACACTCCGGAAGGGGAACGTTGTTCTGCCACGGTCCTCAAAGTGTTTTCCCTGCGTGACGGGAAACTGCTTAGTAAATGGGAACTTCCCCCTTCAATTCAGGAAGTCATCGTGCTGTCACCGCCACGTCGTTTAGCGCTTATCGCCCAGGACGGGCGAGCCTTGGTGGCCACCCTGAATCAGCCCCCTCGGGTATCTATCTCCGTCAAGCCTCCGTATCCATCACCGGGAGAGGAGGTGATGCTCTCAGTCCAGGTGGATGACCCCGAAGGCGACCCCATTCGCAAGATCCGGTGGGAGGCAGCTGGGCAAATCATCGAAGGCGAGAGCATCACCATCAAATTCCAGGAGGAAGGGACTTACGTCGTTTCCGTGGAAGTGGAAGATGCGGAAGGGGCCACAGCGTCGGCGCGTGCAGAGATCAGTGTGGCTTTCAACCGACCACCTGAAGCCCGCTTCGTGATCGTGCCTCCGGATCCCTGGGCTGGGGAAAGCGTGGCGTTTCTCGATCGTTCCTTTGATCCCGAGGGGATGATCGTGCGGAAAACTTGGTTCCTAAACCGGGAGAAGATCGGGCAAGAGTCAATCGTTTTTTATACCTTCTCTGAACCAGGAACTTACACGGTGGCGTTGGAAGTGGTCGACCATCGTGGAGCTAAGAGTAGGGCCGAGATCGCGCTCGAAGTCAAACCGGCGGCGATCATTTCCGGGCTGCCTTGGAATCCTTCCTCGGAGGATTTCTATCGGGTGACATTGCCCAAGAGCCTCGAAGGGAAAGTGGCTAAGGGGCAGAAGGTGGAGGTTATAAGGAGGGAAATAACCCCGGAGGGCGATCTTGAGGTAACGTTGGTTGCCACAGGGTACGTAGCCACCATCTCCAGACGGTATTGCTGGGTATACCTGGCTGATGTACGCACCAAGGTACAAAGAGGTGATGTGGTGATCTTCCAATGAGGATGTAATGCTTCCGTGACTAATGACATGTTTGGAGGTACCCTACGGAGGGAGATGTGTATCGCCGTGGTCCTCAACCCGGCCGCCGATCGCGGCCGGGCCACCGAGAAGGAGGTTGCGATCGCCCGAGGGCTCAAGGCCCACGGTGTTTCCTTTGAGATCTTCCGCACCGAGGCCCCGGGCCACGCTACAGAGCTGGCACGAAAAGCGCTGGAAGAGGGCTTCTCCATCGTGGCCGCCGCCGGAGGGGACGGGACCGTGAACGAGGTGGCGCAGGCCCTGGTGAATACCGAAGCGGCCCTGGGGGTCATCCCCATCGGTTCGGGGAACGACTTCGTCAAGGCAGTGGGTATCCCCAAAGCGTTGCCCCAGGCGCTGGAGGTCCTCTGCCGGGGCCGGGTGAAAGAGGTGGACGTGGGGGTGGTGGAGACCGAGGGGGGAGCAAGGAGATATTTCTTCAACTGCTTCGGCGCCGGGATCGACGGCCAGATCGCCCTGGACTACAAACGGATGCGGTACCTGCGGGGGGAACTCGGGTACCTGTGGGCGGCGGTATTGGAGGTAATCCGCTTCCGGGGGGTCCGAGCCCGGGTGGAGGCGGAGGGGTTCTCATACGAAGGCAAGGTGGCTTTACTTCCCCTGCAGAACGGTCCCTTCGCCGGCGGCGGGTTCCACGTGGCCCCCGGGGCCTCTCCCGACGATGGCCTCTTGGACATGGTCATCGTGGACGATCGCTCCATCCCGCGCCGGTTCCCCCTACTCAAGCGCTTTCGCGATGGCACCTACTTCCGGTTGCCCGGAATAAAGCGCCTGCACGTGAAAGAGGCGCGAGTGGAGCTCGAACGCTCCCTCCCGGCCCATTTGGACGGAGAGGTTTTACCACGACCCGTGGCGAGATTACGGGCGGAAGTGGTCCCGGGTGCCCTGAAGGTGGTGGCTTAGTCACGGCCCAGACGCTTCTCGAGCTCCTCCCACGGGATCCGCAGGGCAATGGGCCTTCCGTGGGGGCAGCGGGCGGGTTCCTTTGTGTTCTTCCACTCCGCGATCAGCGCCTCCTGCTCCGCGGGGTCAAGGTGCTCTCCCGCCTTGATGGCACCGGCACAGGCGATCTCCCGCCAGAGCTCCTCCAAGGGTACCTCCCCTCCGCGCAGGGCCCGTTCGGCCGCGGCCTCAAGGGGCTCCCGGAAGCCCTTTCTGGCCTGCCAATCCACCAAAGGAGCGGGCCAACCCCGCAGGAGGAACCCCCGCTCCCCGAAGGGCTCGAGCAGAACCCCAAGCCGCTCAAGCCTAGGGGCCACCTCCCGCAGGGCCGCGGCGATATCGGGGGGAAACTCCAGGGGCTGCGGGACCAAAAGGAGATGGGAAGGGACTTCCCCGCTATCACGCAATTTCTCGAAAAGGACCCGTTCGTGGGCCACATGTTGGTCCACGATCTCCAGGCCCTCTTCCGTTTCCACCAGGATGTAGCTTTTGCGTACCTGCCCCAAAACCCTCCATCTCCGCTCCCCCTGGGGCGCGCTCGCGGAGAAGAGCCCCCCGGGCTTTTGGGAAAACTTCGGAGAAAGTTCCCCTGAAGCGTGGGTGCTCTCCGGGGGGATGTCGCTTCGGGGACGGGATGCCTGAGAGGGGAGGGGCACGATCCTTCCCCCCAGGGCTGCCGTCGCGGCGCGGCGCAGAAGATCCCGCACCGCGGCCTCGTTGCGGAAGCGGACCTCGTGCTTTTGGGGATGGACGTTCACATCGACGAGGAAGGGATCCACATCCAGGTAGAGGAAGAAGACCGGGTGTCCCCCCCGGGGGAGGTAGCGGCGGTACACATCCTCTATGGCGCCGCCGAGGGTCCCCAGCTGTACCGGACGTCCGGAGAGGAACAGGAACTGGTCGCTCCTTGTGGGTCGGGAGAGCTCGGGAGGGCCGAAGAGGGCCCGGAGCCTGTAGCCCAGCTCCTCCATCTCCACCGGTATCAACCGCTTGGCGAAGTTACCTCCGTAGAGCTGGGCGATCCGCTCGAGGGGACCTTCCGCCGGGGCGAGCCCGAAGACGTTGTGCCCCTCGGAGCGCACCTCGAAGCGGACCCCGGGATGGGCCAGGGCGATCCTTCGGAGGATCCAAAGGGCGTAGCGGGCCTCGGTCTTCGGGGCCCGGAGGAATTTTCTCCTCGCGGGGGTGTTGTAGAAGAGATCCCGCACCTCCACCGTGGTGCCCGGGGCCCTGGCGGCAGGCCCCTCCCCCACGATCCTTCCCCCCTCGATGATGAGCTCGTATGCGTCGTCGCCTATTGGGGGCCGGGAGACGATCCTGACCCGGGCCACGGAGCAGATCGCCGCCAAGGCCTCCCCCCGGAAGCCCAAGGTGGATATGGAAAGCAAATCCTCCTCCCGGGAGATCTTGCTTGTGGTGTGGCGTTCCACCGCAAGCCGCATCTCTTCCGGGGTCATTCCGCAGCCATCGTCCGCGACCTTGAGGTAGTCTACGCCCCCGCCCCGTATCTCCACCTCCACGTGGGAGGCGCCGGCATCCAGGGAGTTCTCCACGAGCTCCTTGGCCACCGAGGCGGGCCGCTCCACCACCTCGCCGGCGGCGATCCTTCGGATAAGCGCCTCGTCAAGCCTCCTTATCCTCATGGGACCCGAGAGAGAGGTTAACCCATGGGCGGTGAGGCGGCGAGGCCGAACTTTATGTTAAACTGGCTAAAGCGGAGGTGACAGGATGTACGGCCTGGGAGAGCTCGTGCGGATACTGGGTTTGAAAACTGAAACGCAGGTGAGGAACCGGATAGAAGCCATCAGGGACGTCCTCGAGCCCCACCTCCACCGCGGCCCCAACAACAGGATCCTCGTGGACGAGCGTGGCCTCGAGGTCCTGAGGGCACTGCAATCTTTATGTGAAAGTGGAAAAACCTTAAAAGAAGCTGCCCAAATTATCAGGTCCGGCGGGGAGGTGTCCCCAGGTGCACGGGAAGAGGGCGATTTGAGAAGGCTGGTGGAACACCTGGAAGAGGAGGTCAGGTTCCTACGTGAACTGATCCTCCGGGGACATCGGCCTCCCACTCCCTGGTGGGAAAGGTGGAGATCCCTGTAAGCTTGAAGACCATGCCCAAAAGGAAAGCTACGACCAAAAGGGGAAGGTTCGAATCAGTGCGTCAAAGGGTCGAAAGCTCCCCCAGGCTGAAAGCCCTTTGGGCCTGTTCCAACATCACCGCCATAAACCGTATGCACATGAACGACCACGGACCGGTCCACGTGAAGATCGTGATGAGGGTCGCCCTTAAGCTCCTGGAGCTTCTGCATGAAGCAGGGGTCAAGCTGGGGGCCTACGATCACGGCCTCGATTACGAGGACGCCAAAGTGATCGTGCTTTTGGCTGCAGCCCTTCACGACATCGGCCATGCCGTCCACCGCAAGGAACACGAGTACCACTCCTTGGCGCTTGCCCCCCTGATCCTCGAGGGGATCCTGGAGGGGATTTACCAGGAGCCACAGAGGACCCAGGTGATGGCGGAGGTGCTCCACGCCATCTACGCCCACCGCAAAGAGGTCGAGCCCCTCACCGTGGAGGCGGGAATCATAAAGGTGGCCGATGCCCTGGATATGGAAAAGGGCCGTGCCAGGATCCCCTTCCAGGTGGGCGTTCCCACCATCCACACCGTCTCGGCCCTGGCCATCGAGAAGGTGGAGATCCTCAAGGGCAAGGAGAAACCGATCCACATCCGGGTGCGGATGTCCAACTCCGCCGGGATCTTCCAGCTCGATTCCCTCTTCAAGGAGAAGCTCGCCCGCTCGGGCCTCAAGGACTACATCGAGGTCTCGGCGGAGATCGAAGGGGAGGAGAAGAAGATCATCGAACACTACGCCATCGAATGAGAGGCCTTCTTTTGGCCTTCCTGGCAAAAGAGCATATTTGGGATACCTACCCACCACGGCGGGCGAATACATCCCTTTGAGCGGGAGGGACTGTGAGATAACATTCCTTTGCTTTAGAAGTTGTAAGGCGGAAGATCGTTCCTTAGGAGGATTTCATGGTGAACGAGGAGGAGTGTCGTGTACATTTTGCGGGAACTCGGCAATGAAGTCGATCTGAAGCGCTTAAAAGATTTCTGCGAGAGAATAGCGGCTTTTATCTCGGAATTCACCGATGGCCTCAGAAAAAGCGTTCTTACTCCATGGGGCATCACGATACTTTCCGTCCAGGAACTTGACCGAGATTGCTTCGTCCTTCGGAATAAGGTTGCAACCAATCATCATCGTGCGATTTTGCAGAACTGTCCTGGGGTTTACGTTTTCTTCTCTTTACGGAGCGAGCACATATACGTGGGAAGGTCTAAAACACTGATGGCCCGTATTCTGAGTCATGTAAGGAACGATCGCTACGAATATAGCTTTTTGCACTCACCTCTGAAAGGAAGACTTGATTTCGACGTTGTTGACTGGTACGCGATACTGATCCCAACCAAAGACTACGACGTCTCGCGAATTTTGGAACACTTTCTTATATGCAAACTGGAACCGGATTTGAACACGGGCTAGACAACTATCTACCAAGGGCGATTGGGGAGAGGGGCGGCTCTGTGAATCAATTCGCTTTATGTTACACCAGTGTTTGATTCATTGCCTGCGTAGCTATATAGTACGCATAAGAATCAAAAAGCGAATTGAAAGAAGCTGGGATGGCGCGAAGGATCCCCGTTGTCTTGACCGATGAGGAGCAACGGAGGCTGTTGTCGCAACCCAATCCCCGGTATCCCACCGGCGAACGTAACCGTCTCATGCTTTGGCTCATGCTCGATACCGGTCTCCGCCTGAGCGAAGCCCTCAACCTCGAATGGCGCGACATAGATCTCTTGACAGGGCGTTTGCATGTGCGGCGAGGGAAGGGGGCTAAAGATCGCGTCCTTTGGGTTGGAGAGGAACTCCTCGAGAGCCTTCGTCATTGGAGGCAACGTCAAGCGAAGGTTGTGGGCAAACCCGTTCCATGGGTTTTCAGCACGCTGGACGGGAAGCCCTTGAAAGCCCGTTACGTCCAAGTGATGGTGCAGCGCTATGCCAAAAAGGCCGGGATCGAGAAGCACGTAACCCCCCATACTTTACGGCACAGTTTTGCCACAGATCTTCTACGCACATGTGGCAATGTGGAGATCGTTCGACGCGCCTTAGGACACGAGCGATTAAGCACAACCCAGATTTATGTTCATTTGGTGGACGAGGATTTGGAGAGGGCCTTAAAGGCTTTCCGTGGGAAGCGGCCGCAATAGTCAAGGAAATTTACGGAATAGACGTACTCCACTTGTAGAGACTTCGCAACGGGAGTGTAAGGGAAGGTGCCGCTACGGCGGCCACACGTTGAGGAAGACTTGGGGTTACATGGCCCGCAAATACCACGGGATCACCATCGAGCTCATCCAGGAGAAGCTCGGCCACACCACCCCCGCCGTCACCCGTCGCTACATCGGCATCACCGACGATGAGATCGAGGACGTGGAAAACCGGGTGAACCTCTGATTCCCGAATTACGGAAGCTTTTTCAGTTCGAAACTGATGATATCCAGGATGCTGCGAGCTTTGTTTTAGCAACTTTGATGAACTTTTTGAGAAAAGCTCAGCAAGCCTTGCGGTGCCCTGACCGAAGAGGGCTCCAGTTTGAGCGAAGCAAGTCCCTGAGCTACAAATTTCCCGCGATGCAGCCGGATATATATTCGCGACTCGCGGAGATCCTCGGTGAGGGGAAACAGGCGGTGCTCGTGGTAGTGGCTTCGGCCGAGGGCCCGGTGCCCAGGGAGCCCGGGGCCAAGATGATCGTATTTCCAGACGGGAGCACTGAAGGGACCATCGGCGGCGGGTCCCTCGAGAGGAAGGCCATCGAGGTCGCCAAGGGACTTTTCCGCGAGGGTGGTGCTAAGCTAGAGACGTATGAGCTCGAGGAGCTCGGTATGACCTGCGGGGGAAGGGCCACGATCTACTATGAGCTCGTTGCCCCTCCGGCGACGCTCCATATCTTCGGCGCGGGGCATGTAGGGAGGAAGCTCTACGCCCTCGCAAAGGAGGCCCTTCCTTTCAGGGTCAGGATCTATGACATCCGCGAGGAGGCGAAGGCCGCTTTCCCCGAAACGGAGTTCCTCCCAAGTTACGGGGACCTTCCCGCAATCGGCGCGCGGGATTACGTCTTCATCTGTACCCACTCCCACGGCGAGGATTACCGGGTTGTGAAGGCGGTGCTTTCGGGCGAAGACCTCCCCGCTTACGTGGGCCTCGTGGGCTCCTCCCCCAAATGGGCCAGGATGAGATCCCGCCTGATCTCCGAGGGGATATCTCCCGATAGGTGCGGGCTCGTCTCCTGTCCCGTGGGGCTTCCCTTGGGTGGAAAGGACCCGGGGGCGATCGCGGTGAGCGCCCTGGCGGAGATCCTGGCTCACTACTACGGGAGGCTCAAGGAGCTGAAGGGGACCGAAAAATAGCCTTCACTTAGCAGGGGCCGGGATCAGGTCCTTCAGGATCTCGTCTATCTCCGAACCATCCAGGGTCTCGCGGGAAAGGAGCTCTCGGGCCAAGCGGTCCAGGGCCTCGCGATGTTCCCTCAGGAGCTCCCTGGCCCTGGCGTAGCACTGTTCGACGATCTTGCGGATCTCGCGGTCGATGACGGCGTTGAGCTCCTCGGAGTGCTCCTCGCTTTTCACGATCTCCTCTCCCAGGAAGACGTTCAGCCTCTCCTCGGCCAGGCTCAAGGGCCCTACCTCTTCCGACATCCCGAACTCCACCACCATCCGCTTGGCGAGCTCGGTGGCCTGCTTGAGATCGTCCTGAGCCCCGGTGGACGCCTCTCCCGTCACGAGCTCCTCCGCGGCTCTGCCCCCGAACAGCACCGTGATCCGGTCGAGGAGCTCCGATTTGGTGAGGATGTAGCGGTCCTCGGTGGGAAGCGGGACCGTGGCGCCCAAGGCCCCCTTTCCCCGTGGGATGATGGTCACCTTGTGCACGGGGTCCGCATGGGGGAGGAGCTTGGAGAGGAGGGCGTGGCCGGCCTCGTGGTAGGCGATGATCCTGCGTTCCTCGTCGGAGATGTAGATCCCCTGGCGTTTCAGGCCCATGAGCACCCGGTCCAGGGCCTCCTCGAAATCGGACATCTCGATGTAGGGCTTGTTCTGGCGGGCGGCGAGGAGCGCGGCTTCGTTGCAGAGGTTCGCGAGATCCGCCCCCGCGAACCCCGGGGTCCGCTTGGCCAGGACCTCCAGGTCCACATCCGGGGCGAGCTTCTTGTCGCGGGTGTGGACCTCCAGGATCGCCTTCCTCCCT
>JALVLL010000123.1 GCA_027027485.1 Candidatus Bipolaricaulota bacterium
GGGGAGCCTTTTCCCGAGGATCCTGCGGGGAAGCCAGGGCGACCTCCTCCCCATGATGAGCCCGATCCCCAGGGAGAGGATCCCCATGCCGAAGGGAACCGCGTACCCCGCCGCCGGCAGGGGCAATGCCGCGGTGAAATCGAGGATCACCATCAGCGCCCCGAAGCCCCGCTCCCCAAGCTCCTCCATCGCCTCCCCCAGGGTGGGCGGGTCTTCCCGGACGACGAGCCCCGCGATGATGTCGGAAAGGCTCCCCCTATCCCCCATACCCCAACACCGTCCACCAACGGGTCCCCAGGAGGGCGGTCAACACCACACAGACCGCGGTTATCAGGCCCCCCGCCAGGGCCATGTCCTTCACCCGGATCCCCCCGTGGCCGTAAGCGATGGCGTTGGGGGGAGTGCTCACAGGGAGGGCCATGGCCAGCGACGCCACCACCCCGATCCCGATGACGAGGATCTCCTCGAGCCCCGACCTCGCTCCCACCATGCCCACCACGGGGATGAGGAGGGCCGCGGTGGCGGTGTTACTCATGAAGGTGGTGAGGAGGGCCGTGAGCCCGAAGAAGACCAGCGAGGCCGCCACCATCCCGAAGGAGCTTACCTCGAGCTTCTGCACGATGTACCCGCTGAGCCCGGAATCCTGCATCCCGGCTCCTAAGGCGAGCCCTCCCCCGATGAGGACCAGCACCTCCCAGCGGATCCCCCGGAAGTCCTCCACCCCCAGAATCCCGCTCCCGAGGAGCAGGAAGGCCGGGATGAGGGCGATGATGCTGTCGGGGACGCCGTGGACGCGGCTCGTGAGCCAGAGGAGGACCGTGATGGCACCTATGACCAGTACCGCGATCTCCTGCCGGGAAAGCTTACCGGAGGAGGGTATATCCACCTCCATCTCCCTCACCCGTGGCCGGAAAAGAGGGTAGATCACCCCGGCGATGACGGCGAGGTAGATCACCTGGAGCGGGACGGCGATGGCCATCCAATCCACGAAACTTATCCTGATCCCCCGGTCGAGGAGGTAGCTTATGGCCATGGGGTTCGGGGTGCTTCCCACCGGTGTCCCCATGCCCCCTACATTGGCGGAAAAGGGGATGGCGAGGAGGAGACCCTTCCTGAAGCGGTCCCCCTCGGGTAGGGAGGCCACGATGGGCGCCACGATGGCCACCATGATGGCGGTGGTGGCGGTGTTGGAAAGCCACATGGAGAGGAAAGCGGTGGTGGCCATCACCGCGATGAGGATCCCCCCGGGGCTCCTCCCCGCCCGCGCCACGATCACGCGGGCGATCCTCCGGTCGAGTCCGTATTTGCTCACCGCCGAGGAGAGCATGAACCCTCCCAGGAGGAGGGCCACCACGGGATGGAAGAAAGGGGCCAGGGCCGTTTTCTGGTCCAGGATCCCGAGCACCACCTCGAGGAAGGGGACGGAGAGCGCCACGATGTAGATGGGGAAGGCCTCGGTGAGCCAGAGCCAGGCCACGAGCACGAAAACGGAAAGCATCCGGCGCGCGGGCCCCATCAGGTCCCAAGGGGCAAAAAAATAAACCGCACCGGAAAGCGACATGCCGATCGCCAACTTGAGTAGCGAGCCCCTAAGCCCCATCGGCCTCGGCATTTTAGCCGGCGAGGCCCCTGGGGACTACGCTCCGAGTTTTAACTCCCCACACCCTTCGTGAACCCCCGGAGCGATTGCACGGCGATGGGAAGAAGGCCAACAAAGCTCTTCGACCCCCCCTGGGCCGAGGCCGTTTCGGACCGGGGGAAGTCCCCGCTAGAGGAGCCGTACCGGCATACAGACGTAGAGGAAGCCCTGGTCCTCGGGGGCTATATCCCCCGCGGGCTCCAGTAGCCCGGCCCGGTCAGGGGCCGAGAGCCAAAGCACCACCTGGTCAGATTTCATCCGGCGCAGGGCGTCGATGAGGTACTCGGCCTTGAAGGCCACCTCGATCCCCCGGGAAGGGGGCTTCGTGAGGCGGATCCTCTCGCTCCCCATCCCCTTCTCGCGGGAGACGGAGGAGATCTCCAGGGTATCGGTGGCGGGATCGGCCCGCAGGGTCACGGCCCCGGACTCCTCGGCGGCGGTGATCTCCAGACGCCGCAGGGTGGCCAGGAACTCCTCCCGGGGGAGGAAAAGCCCCAGGTCGTTGTCCCGGGGGATCACCCGCTCGAAGTCGGGGAACTCCTCCTGGATGAGCCGGGAGGAGAAGACCACCGGGCCCGAGGAGAAATGGGCCTGCCCCTCGGCGAGGTGTACCCGCACCGCCTCCTCCCCGATGCCGCTCAGGACCCGCATCAGGTCCTGCATTATCTGGGCATCGATGAGGGCGTTGTAGGTGGCGGCCTCCGGGAGCCCCTCCACCGGGATCTGCCTCACGGCGAGCCGGTACCCGTTGGTGGCGGCGAGCTTGAGGGAGCCCTCCTTGAACACCAGGTTCACCCCGGTGAGCGCTAGGCGCGTGGTCTCGGTGGCCTTCACCGCGGCGAAGGCCGTCTGCTGGATGGCCTGGATGAGCGCCTCGCGGTTCACAGTGCAGATGGGCTCGCCTTCCGGGCCCGGTATTTCCGGGAACTCGTCCACCGGAAGCGTCAAAAGCTCGAAGACCGAAGGCCCGCAGCTCAGGCGGACCTTTCCGTCAACGGAGCTCAGGCTCACCCTCTCCTCCGAGGGGAGGCGCGCCACGAGCTGGCCCAGGACCTGGCCGTGGAGCACCGCCGAGCCCGCGGATCGGACCTGTGCCGGGATCCGGCAGCGGATGGCCCGCTCTAGGTCGGTGGCACAGAGCTCGAGCCCGTTATCCTGGGTCCTCAACAGGATCCCCGAGAGGATGGGCATGGCGCTCTTTCCGGCCACGGCGTGCCCCGCGACCCTGGTCCCGAAAACCAGGTCCTCCCTGAGGACTTCTATCTCCATGGATCCCCCTTTCCGGCCAAAGGATAAGCCCCCAGGGGGATCAGGCCAAGCCGAGGTGCTCGAGCATCTCCCGGCATACCTCCTCCGGCGGTTTGGTGGCGTCGATCACGTGGGAGTTGGGGACCTCCTCGATGAGCCGGAGGTACGCTTCCCGCACCCGGCGCAGGAAATCGAGCCCCTCCCGCTCCAGGCGGTCCCCCAGGCGTCCGCGCTCGAGGGCCACCTCCGGCGGGATATCCAGGAGGAAGGTGTGGTCCGGGACGAGTCCGCCGGTGGCGATGCGGTTGAGCTCCCGGATGAGGTCCAGGGGGAGGCCCCTGCCGTACCCTTGGTAGGCGAGGCTGGAGAGGGTGTAGCGGGAGGAGATGACCCACGTCCCGGAGGAGAGGGCCGGCCTTATGAGCTCCTCCACGTGCTGGGCCCTGTCGGCGAGCATGATGAAGAGCTCCGCCAGGGGCACCACCTCCCTCCCCGGGGAAAGGACGAGCTTCCTCAGGGCCTTCCCGAGCTCCGTCCCCCCGGGCTCCTTGGTGGCGATGGCCCTTATCCCCCTCCGGGAAAACTCCCGGGAGAGGAGCTCCAGTTGGGTGGACTTCCCCGCCGAATCGGGCCCCTCCAGCACGATGAACTTCCCCCTCATCGCGACCTCAGGATGGAGAGGCCCATGAGCACCGTCCCGATGACCACACAGGAATCCGCCAGGTTGAAGGCGGGGAAGAACCGGAAATCGATGTAGTCGATCACGTACCCGCGGACGACCCTATCGGCCAAATTCCCTATGGCACCCCCCAGGATCAGGCCCAGGCCCAGTTGGCCCAAGATCCCCGGCAGATGCCCCCGCAGCACCACCCACACGAGATAGGCCGAAACGGCTATCACCACGAAGATGAGGATGAGGTTCCGGCCCTCCAGGATCCCGAAGGCGGAGCCGGTGTTGTGGACCCGGGAGAGGCTGAGGAAACCGGGGATGAGGGGGATCGACTGGCCGGGGAGGAGCGACCGCGCCACCAAGCCCTTTATGAGCTGATCGAGGGCGGCAACGATCCCCGCAAGGACAAAGGTCGAGGAAACCCTCCTCACCGAAAGCTACCTCCCGATTCAGCGATATGCCCGCCAACAAAAAAGCGGCCAAAAGCCGCCCCCTTTTGGCCCCGAGGGGATTTGAACCCCTGTCGCCGGGATGAGAGCCCGGTATCCTAGGCCGCTAGACGACGGGGCCGATGCGAGACGATTATAAAGCCCGTTGCGGCGGTCCTGCAAGGAGCCCGGGCGACTTGTGGGACCGGATCTCTACGCCTTACCCTAGATGGGATGAGGGTCGCTTTGGCCGTCTTTCTCGCGGGGATCGCGTTGGCCTCCGGGCTCTGGGCCCTGAACGATACCATGGGCCGCGTGATCTGGGGTTCCGAGATCGACAAGGCGGTGCTTCTCTCCCGGATCTTCGCGGACCAGATATCCCTTGCCCTCTCGGTGGGGGACGAGGTGGCGCTGGGG
>JALVLL010000124.1 GCA_027027485.1 Candidatus Bipolaricaulota bacterium
CCTGAAGGCGCCCGCAAGCCTCGCCACCATCCGCTCATCGTACCTGCCCCAGCGCACCATTCCTCTCACCCCCTCCATTTGCTGGCCGCGCTGCCCAGGATCACCAGAAGCCCAAGTAGCGCCAAAAGGTGGATCCCACGCCCCTTGAAGGCGCCCGCAAGCCTCGCCACCATCCGCTCATCGTACCTGCCCCAGCGCACCATTCCTCTCACCCCTGTAATTGTATTTTATTTGCTCAAAAACCATCGGAAACCATTTTAATCCGATTGGCCTTTTCTGTCAATTATGTTCAAGTTTTTCGGACTTAATATCGAAAAATCGAACCCCTTACCCGTTAACACCGCTCCCTATACGGCATATAGGGCAAAGCTTGCCCTCGCCGAAAAAGACCGTCCCACAGGAAGGGCATCTCTTTCCCCCGGCGGAGAGCGCCGCCCGCTCCCTCGCCCTGGCGGCCGCCAGCATGGCCTCCATCTTCTCTCGTAGCTTCGGGGGAAGGGAGCAGTGGGCCAATGCCTCCCTGGCCCACTCCCTGTCCTCACGTGTCACTTCCACCTTGAGGGGCTCCGTCCCGGTTTCGGACCTTCCCTCGGGGAGGACAAACTGCAGCTTGATATCCACCAGGTCATACCCCTTGGATCGGAGCTCATCCAGAAGCTCCTTTTTCCTTAGGTTGAGCTCCTGTGCTATCGCGTGGCTGTACGTCCCCAGGTAGAGGACCCCGTCCTTCACGTACAGGGGCTTTGCGCCGAGGGCAAGCTCAGGGGCTTCCTTATCCCATTCCGTGACGAGAAGCTGCTCCCCTATCTTCCCCTCGATGTTATGCCTTTTGAAGAATTCGTTAAGGAGTTCTTTCAGGTTTGTTATCGAAAGCATCAAAAGGAATTTTATGCCCTAATTATTATCTTTATCAATAGTTGTAGTAGTAGATGGACCGCTGGCCTGTGGAAAACCCACATAATCCCAGTTCCAAAGCGGACTTTTACCTGTGGAAAACCTGTTAACAACCTGGGGAAATGCCTGTGGAAAGTTGTGGAAAAACCCCCTCATGCCCCGTCGGCCACCTCCGCGATCCAGGCGGTTTTCCACAAGCTGGTCCACATGTTTTCCACAGCTTTTCCACAGGTGGGGGAGTTTATCCGGAATACTTGCGACGTATCTCCTCCATGAAGGCCTCGATTTCGCTCCTGAGGAGGGGGGTATCCCGCAGCAGTTCCTGCATCTTCTGGTAGGCATGCATGATGGTGGAGTGATCGCGGTTCCCGAAGGACGCCCCCAGGGCGGGGAAGGAGCTGGAGGTGAGTTCCCGGGCTATGTAGATCGCCACCTGGCGGGCATGGGCGATGTCCCTCCTGCGGGAAGGCCCTTCCAACTCCTCCACGGTGAGGCCGTATCTCCTGGCCACCTCCTCCTTTATGACCTCCACCGTAAGGGGCTTCCGGACCCCGTTTTTGGAAACGGTGGGCAAGAGCTCGTCCAATATCTCCGGGGTGATCCCGTCGCCGTAGAGTTTCATGTAGGCGATGACCCGGATGAGGGCCCCCTCCAAATCGCGCACGTTGGAGGTGATACGGGTGGCGATCATCTCCAGGATCCTGTCGTCCACCTCCACGCCACGTCGGCGGGCCTTCTCCTGGAGGATGGCTATGCGGGTCTCCAGGTCCGGCGGCTGGATGTCTGCCACCAAGCCCCAACGGAACCGTGAGACCAGACGGTCCTGGAGCCCGTGTAGTTCCTCGGGAGGGCGGTCCGAGGAGAGGACGATCTGCTTGCTGTTCCCATAGAGCTCGTTGAAGGTGTGAAAAAGCTCCTCTTGGGTGCCTTCCTTGTTCTTTAGGAAGTGGACGTCATCGATGAGGAGGACATCCACGTTTCGGTACTTGGAGCGGAATTGCTCAGTGGTGTTGTTGCCGATGGCGTTTATGAGCTCGATGGCGAAGCGCTCCGAGGTGGTGTAGACCACGGTGAGGTCATCGGTGTTCGCCAGGACATAGTTCCCGATAGCGTGGAGGAGGTGGGTCTTGCCGAGTCCCACCCGTCCGTAGATGAAGAGGGGGTTGTAGGCCCGGGCAGGGGATTGGGCCACGAGCTGGGCCGCCGCGAAGGCGAACTGGGAGTTCTTCCCCGAGACGAAGGTCTCGAAGGTGTAGTCGGGGTTCAAGGGGAGGCTGCCGAGGTATCGGGGGGAAGAGATCTTCTGGGCCTCTTCCACCTTCCCTTCCTCAGCCACCACCAGGTCGAAGGAAAAATCCTTGGACACGGTGTCTTTGATGGCCCTCTCGACGAGATCCCTGAACCTCTTCTCGATGCCGATCTTTATGAAGGGGGTGGGGACCTCGAGGATGAGCTTGTTGTCCTCCACCTTCAGGGGCTTCACCTCGGAGAACCAGCCCACGAAGCTCGTGGGGGGTATCTCCTCGATGAGGCGTTGCTTTACAAGTTCCCAAAGCGACTCCGCGGAATATCCCATCACATGGTTCCCGGAAGGAAAAAAATAAACTGGTGGCGAGGCCCAGAGTCGAACTGGGGACACCGCGGTTTTCAGCCGCGTGCTCTACCACCTGAGCTACCTCGCCACATCTCGGCCCCTACGGGCCTCTGGCGGGGCCGACGGGATTTGAACCCGCGATCTCCGGAGTGACAATCCGGCGTCCTAGGCCAGCCTAGACCACGGCCCCAGCTCCTGGGCGAGGAGGGGATCGAACCCCCGACCTTCCGGATGTAAGCCGGATGCTCTCCCACTGAGCTACTCGCCCTTAATTATATTTTCGCCGGATTGTGGCGCCAAGCCACCTGTCCCCGGGGGGATTCGAACCCCCGCCTCCGGCTTGAAAGACCGGGATCCTAGACCGCTAGACGACGGGGACGAATTGGGTCGTGCAGGAATCGAACCTGCGACCCCCGGCTTAAAAGGCCGGTGCTCTGCCAACTGAGCTAACGACCCTGGTGGGCCGTGAGGGACTCGAACCCCCAACCCGCGGATTAAGAGTCCGCTGCTCTGCCAGTTGAGCTAACGGCCCAACCGCCCAAATCTTACGTTCCTTACCGGCCTCGTGTCAAGCCACCCCTAGGAAGTTACCCGGCTCCTTTAGCCCTTTTCGGTTAACATAAGCGCAAATGTCCGCGAAAAAGAGGATCATCTTGGACTGCGACCCCGGCCATGACGACGCCCTGGCCATCGTCCTCGCCTGCTTTTCCGAGGAACCGGAGCTTTTGGGGATCACCACCGTGGCCGGAAACCAGACGGTGGACAAGACCACCCGAAACGCCCTCCGGGTCCTTTCCCTTATCGGAAAGGACATCCCGGTGGCCCGGGGGTGCGAGCGGCCCCTCGTGGGGGAGCTCGTCACCGCCCCCGAGGTGCACGGGGAGTCGGGGCTAGATGGGGCCGAACTCCCCGAGCCCCGTTTCGGACCGGTTCGGGAGCATGCGGTGGAGTTCATCGTCCGTACCCTGCGGGAAAGCCCCTCCCCCGTAACCCTCATCGCCACGGGTCCGCTTACCAACGTGGCCCTGGCACTCCGGCTGGCCCCAGATATCGCGGGGAAGATCGAGCGGATAGTCCTCATGGGCGGTGCGGCCCGGGACGCCAACGCCACCCCCACCGCCGAGTTCAACATCTTCGTCGACCCCGAGGCGGCGCATATCGTGTTCACCTCCGGTGTCCCCATCACCATGGTGGGGCTCGATGTCACCAACCGGGCCCTCCTGACCCCGGAGGAGATCCAGGGGCTCAAGGACGGTGGGCCGGTGCGCCGTGCTTTCGCCGGACTGCTCTCCTTCTATGCCGCCGCCAACGAGAGGCTCCTCGGGATAGAAGGGGCACCGCTCCACGACCCCTTGGCGGTGGCGGCGGTCATCGATCCCTCGGTGATCACGACGCAGAGGGTGCACGTGGCAGTGGAGCTCTGCGGGAGCCACACCCGGGGGACGACGGCGGTGGACCTCTACCGGGTGACGGGCAAGCCCTCCAACGCGGAGGTAGCTTTGGACCTTGATCTTCCCCGCTTCAAGCGGATGGTCCTTTCGGCCTTGGAGCGGGCCGACCGTTCGGGCTGACTTCCCGGGATTTGCCCGTATCCTTTGGGGAAATGATCGAGGAGAAGGTCTTTGCGGCGGCGAAAGGCGAGGGCCCGGCGGATCTCCTCTTTGTGAACGCCCGCATCGTGGACGTTTTCTCGGGGGAAGTCCGGGAAGGGGAGCTGGCGGTCACAGGCGGGGTGATCACCGGCTTCGGCGCGCGGGAAGCGAAAGAGGTGGTGGACCTCGACGGAAAACACCTCGTTCCCGGCCTCATCGACGCCCACGTGCACATAGAGTCGTCACAGGTCTCCCCGGCGGAGTTCGCCCGGGCGGTCCTCCCCCACGGCACCACCTGCGTCATCGCCGACCCCCACGAGATCGCCAACGTCCTGGGCCTTGAGGGGATCCGGTACATGCTCCGGGCGACGGAAGGCCTACCTTTGAGGGTCTTCTTCATGGCGCCCTCTTGTGTCCCCGCGAGCCCCCTGGAGACCGCCGGGGCAACCCTTTCCGCCGAAGATATCAAGGAGATCCTCTCGTGGGACCGGGTCCTGGGCCTCGGGGAGATGATGAACTTCCCCGGGGTCATCCACCGGGATCCCGAGGTCTGGGAAAAGCTCGAGGTTGCCCGGGGAAGGCCCATCGACGGCCACGCCCCGGGGCTTTCGGGGAGCGACCTCTGGGCCTACGTCCTCGCCGGGCCGCACACCGACCACGAGTGCACGGCGCTCGAGGAAGCGAGGGAGAAGCTCCGGGCGGGGATGCATATTTTCATCCGCGAGGGGACCACGGCCCGGAACCTCTCCTCCCTCCTTTCACTCCTTTCGGCGCGCACGGCCCCCTTCGTCCACTTCTGCACCGACGACCGCCACCCCGAGACCCTCCGCTCCGAGGGCCACATGGACGATGTGGTGCGCAAGGCCATCGACGGGGGGGCGGATCCCCTCGTGGCGATCGCCGCGGCCACGGTCCACGCCGCGCGGGCCTTCGGCCTCGCGGATCTCGGGGCCCTGGCCCCCGGTTACCGCGCCGACCTCCTCGTCGTCCCGGATCTTTCGCGGTTCGAGGTGGAGCAGGTTTATGTGGGGGGGAAGCTCGTGGCCGAGGGCGGGCGGTGTGTGGCGGATGTCCCCGAGGTCGGGGCTTCCGATGTCGGGAGCACCGTGGTCGTGGATGCCGACTCCCTGGCGTTCAGGATCCCGGCGGAGGGGAAAAGGGCGCGGGTCATTGGAGTAGTTCCTGGCCAGGTGGTCACCGATGAGCTTCTCCTCGAGCCCGAAGTGGCCGACGGTGAGGTAGTCCCCGACATAGAGAGGGACATCCTGAAGCTCGCGGTGGTGGAGCGTCACCGCGGCACGGGGAACGTGGGGCTTGGGTTAGTGCAGGGATTTGGGTTGAAGCGGGGGGCGCTCGCCTCCACGGTGGCCCACGACTCCCACAATATCGTTGTAGTTGGAGCTAACGATGAAGACATGAAGGCCACGGTGGCCCGGCTAGCGGAACTCGGCGGGGGACAGGTCGTGGTGGAGGGTGGGAAAGTGCTGGCGGAGCTTCCCCTCCCCATCGCCGGCCTCATGTCGGACCTTCCCTTGGAAGAGGTGGTGCGCCGCGGGGAGGAGCTGAAGCGGGCGGCGCGGGAGCTCGGCTGTGGGCTATCGGATCCCTTTATGCAGCTTTCGTTCCTGGCGCTCCCGGTGATCCCGAAATTGAAGCTCACCGATTTGGGCCTCGTGGACGTAGAGAAGTTCGAGGTAGTTCCGCTTTTTGTCGACTGAGACCAGGTTATCCGCCCGAGAGGGCGGAGATGATCGCTTGCAGGAAGGCGGGGAGGTCGTCGGGGACCCGGGAGGTGATGATGTTCCCGTCCACCACCACGGGTTCATCCACCCAGGTGGCGCCGGCGTTCTCCAGGTCGTCCCGGATGGCGTAGAAGCTCGTGACCCGCTTTCCCTCCACCACCCGGGCGGAACACAACATCCAGCCCCCGTGACAGATGGCGGCCACCACCTTTCCTCCTTCGGCCATCTTACGGACGAACTCCACGAGCTCCCGCTTCCGGCGGAGGTGGTCGGGGGCGTATCCCCCGGGGATCACCACGGCATCGAACTTTTCGGGATCGGCCTCCTCGGCGGACAAGGCGGCCCGGGCGGGGTATCCGAACTTGCTCTTGTAGACCTTCCGCTCCGGGCCCACCGCCACCACCTGGGCCCCCTCCTCGAGGAGCCTCAGGTACGGATACCAGAACTCGAGCTCCTGATAGAGGTCGGCGACAAGCACCGCTACCTTCTTGCCATCCAGTTTCCCCATCCTCACCCCCTCTAGAGACGCTTCACCCAAACGTCGCCCTGATTCAGCCGGGCGATTCCTTGGGAGGCCCGCTTGAGCCGGTCCATGATCGCCACCCCCAGGCCCTCCTCGGGCACCGGTTCCGCCACGATGGCCGAAAATCCCATGGAATCCAAACGCCTCAGCGCCGCGAAGAATTTCGCCGCCGCTTCCCGGAGATCCCCTTTCTCGGAAAGCGCCTCCCCGTAACGGAAGCCGTGTTTTGCTTCGCGGAACCCCAAGAAGCCGCATCGCTCGCGGGGGATCCTCTCCCAACCGTCCCCGGGGAGACCAGGCTCCAGGAGGAAAAGGGGGGTCCTGGGCATGTAATGGCGCCGCATGGTGCCCGGAGAGGGCGCGGGGCCATGTTTCACCGCAAGGGGTTCGGCCTGCAGCTCCCCCACCACCTCCCGCAGGGCCTCCAGGGGCGTCCCGCCAGGCCTCAACACCCGTGGGGGGTTCTCCACCAGCGAGATCACCGTGGATTCGATCCCCACCGGGGTGGGGCCGGCGGCGATCACCGCCTCGATCCTCCCGGAAAGCTCTTCTAGGACGTGCTCGTGGTGGGTGGGGCTTGTCTTGCCGAAGCGGTTGGCGGAAGGGGCGGCGATGGGGCGCCCGGCGGCGCGGATGAGCCCCAAGGCCACCTCGTGGTCGGGCATCCGGATCGCCACCGTGGGGAGCCCCGCCGTGACGATATCCGGGACCACGTCCCGCTTGGGAAGTACGATAGTCAAGGGGCCGGGCCAGAAGCGTTCCATGAGCGCCCGCGCGAGATCCGGCACTTCAGCCCAGAGTTCCTCCGCCTCCTCCGGCGAGGCCACGTGGACGATGATGGGGTCGAACCGCGGGCGTTCCTTGGCCTCGAAGATCCGGGCCACGGCCTCGGCCGAAAGGGCATCGGCGCCGAGGCCGTAAACGGTCTCGGTGGGGAAGGCCACGAGCCCCCCTTTTCGGATGATCTCCCCGGCTTCGGCGAGCCCCCTCTCGTCCGCGCTCAATACCCTGGTCTCCACGCCTAAATCCTAGCACGATCCTCGATCCCATGCAGGGTTCGTAAGGCGGGGGGCTATAATCGGGGGATGCACGCCGACCTCTTGCTCCACGGCGCCGTGTTGCCCACCGTCCCCGAGGCGGATGCCCTGGCCATAAGGTGCGGGAGGATAATCCGTGTGGGCAGATTCCCCGAGCTCAAGGATCTCATCGGGCCGGGAACGCGGGTCCTGGATCTCGCGGACAAAGCGATCCTCCCCGGCTTCATCGATGCCCACGTCCACTTCGTGCGGGTCGGCCTCGAACGCACCTTCTTCGTGGACCTCTCCGATGTCGGGAGTTTGGAGGAGGCCTTGGAGAGGCTACGGGAAGCGGCGCGGGACAGGCAGGGGGAATGGGTGGTGGCCCGGGGATGGGACGAATCCCGGTGGCCGGAGCGGAGGCCCCTGGAGCGGGTCGACCTCGATCGGGTGGTGCCCCGGCAGCCCTGCTGTGCCATCCGGGTGGACGGGCACCTGGTGGTCTGCAACACCCTGGCCCTGGCGCGGTGCTCCCATCCCGAGGGGGAACGGGTGGACCGGGACCTGGGCCACCTGCGGGAGAAGGCCGCTTGGGATCTTCTCGACGCGATACGGCTCGATCAAAGGGCGCTCGTGGAGGCCGTCGCCGCGGCCTCCCGCCACGCCGCCGAGCTTGGGGTGACGGCGGTGGCCGAGATGTCGGGGAAGCCCGAATACCTCCGGGCCTACCTACATGCTTTGGACGAGGGGAGGCTCCGGACCCGGGTCTTCCTCTATCTTCCCCTGGAACGGCTGGGGGAGGTGGCCGGTTTGGGCCTGCGCCGCGGCTTCGGCGGTGAACTCCTTCGGATCGTCGGGATCAAGGCCTTCATGGATGGATCCATCGGCGCCCACACCGCTGCCCTCTCCGCCCCTTACCGCGACCGGGATACCGAGGGGTCGCTCCTCATTTCCGCCGAGGAGCTCGCGCGGGCCTGGAGGAAGGCGTCCCGTGCCGAGCTGCAGGTGGCCGTCCACGCCATCGGGGATCGGGCCATCGGGGAGGTAATACGGGCGGCGCGGATCGCCGGGATCTCCCGCTACGACCGCCACCGGATCGAACATCTGGAACTTCCCGCGGAGGAGCACCTCGCGGAGATGGCGGATCTGGGCCTGGTGGCCTCCATGCAGCCGAACTTCGTGGTGAACTGGTCCGGGTCGGGCAAGCTCTACGAGGAGAGGCTCGGACCCGAACGCGACTCCCGTATCGATCCCCATCGCCTGGTGTTGGACAAAGGGATACCCTTGGCCTTCGGCTCCGACGGGATGCCCATGGGTCCGTTGTACGGCATCCGGGGCGCCGTCTCGCCGCCCCACCCCATGCAGCGCATCTCCATCGAGGAGGCACTGGACGCCTACACCCGTGGCGCTGCCTTTTCCCTTTTCGCCGAGGGGGAGTTGGGGGAGCTCTCCCCGGGGAAGAGGGCGGACCTGGTGGTCCTCTCGGGCGATCCCCGCGTGGCCCCGCTGGAGGGGATCCGTGTGGAGATGACCCTCCTTTCCGGGGAGGTGGTCTTCAGGAGATGAGGATAGGGCTTTTCTCGGATACATACGTGCCCCAGGTCAACGGCGTCGCCGTCGCGGTGAACCATCTGGCCGGGGAGCTCGAACGCATGGGGCACGAGGTATATGTCTTCTGTCCCCGGGTGCACCGGAGGCACCGGGATCGGCCCAACGTGATCCGCTTCCCGGCGATTCCCTTCATCTTCCAGAGGGAGCACCGGGTGGCCTTCGCGATCCCCACGCGGGCGGTGAGGGTCCTGAGGCGCCTTGAGATCGTCCACTCCCACACCGAATTCTCCCTGGGGGCATTGGCCCTCTGGACCTCCAGGGTTTACCGCCTCCCGCACGTTCACACCTACCACACCCATTACGTCGCGTACCGCCATTATCTGCCGCCGCCGTTCCGGCCGCCGAAGCGTATTACCGAGGCCCTGATCGCCTCCTTCTGCAACCGGTGTGACGCGGTGACGGTGGAGTCGAGGGCCATCGAAGAGGAGCTTTTGCGCTACGGGGTCAAGGTTCCCATCTACCGGTACCCGTTCGGGGTGGATTTGAGGCTCTTTGGGCGTCCCAAGGTCCACGATCTGCGGCGGGATATCGGGCTGCCCGAGGACGCCGTGGTCGCCCTTTACGTCGGGAGGCTCGCCCGGGAAAAGAACCTGTTATTCCTCCTCGAGGCCTTCGCCGAGGCCGCGGAACGCAGGGACGACCTCTACCTCGTCATGGTGGGGGGAGGCCCATTCACCCGGGAGCTCCTGCGTCATAGGGAAAGGCTCGGGCTTTCCCGAAGGGTCTTCCTGCCGGGATATGTGGAGCGGGAAAGGCTCGTCGATTACTACCGCGACGCGGACGTGTTCGTTTTCGCCTCCAAGACCGAGACCCTGGGGCTTGTGGTTATCGAGGCCATGGCGGCGGGACTCCCGGTGGTGTGCCTCGGCGAGATGGGGGTCACGGAGACGGTGGTCGATGGGGTAAGTGGGATCTTCGCTCCGGAGGATCCCCCGAGCTTCGCCGTCGCGATCCTGGAGGTCCTGGAGGACAGATCCCTCTACGAGCGGCTCCGGGAGGGGGCCCTTCGGAGGGCGAGGGAGCTTTCCACCGAGGCCGCGGCGAAGAAGACGTTGGAGGTCTACGAGGAGGTGCGCGCTGCCAGAGCTTCCGGAAGTCGAGACCATCGTTAGGGGGCTCAAGCCCTTGGAGGGAGAGGAATTGACGGGGATCGAGATCCTCGATCCGGGGCTCGAAGGGCTCCTATCGAGGGTGGAGCTTCCACGACGTGTAATCCGGATCAGGCGCAGGGGGAAGTACATCATCTTCGAGCTGGACAGGGGATTCCTGGTGATGCACCTCCGCATCACCGGGAGGCTTATCCTGGGGGAGCTCCGTGGCCCGGAGACCCGGGCGATCCTCCGCTTTCGGGGCGCCTCCCTTTCTTTCCTCGATCGCCGCCGCATGGCCACGGCCGAGTTCGTGGAGGATATCTCCTGGCTTGAGGCGAAACTCGGGCCGGAGCCCTTGGGGGATCTCTCCTGGCTTCCCGGGGCCCTAAAGAGGAGCCGGCGCCCCATAAAAGTGTGGCTTCTCGATCAAAAGAACATCGCCGGGATCGGGAATATCTACGCCTCGGAGGTCCTCTTCGTAGCGGGGATAGATCCCCGTAGGCCCGCGAACTCCCTTTCCGAGGAGGAGGCCGTCCGGCTCTCCAGAGCCATCCGGGAGGTCCTCTCGGAGGCCATAGCCCACCGGGGCACCACCTTCTCGGACTACCGGGACTCCTCGGGGGACCCCGGGGGGTACCAGGAGTTCTTGCGGGTGTATTGCCGTGCGGGAAAGCCCTGTAAGAGATGTGGGACACCGATAGAGAGGATCGAACTGGGCGGCCGTGGGACCTTCTTCTGCCCCCGTTGCCAGCGTTGAAGCCGGATGTTAAAGGAGCCGGCCAATCCCTAGCTACTTGAGGGTGAGGTAGGACCGGGAGCCGGTTAGAGTCAACGGGGGTGAAGGGGGAATGAAGCTCTCAGTAGTGGACGAGCGGAAGACGCCGATCCAGGAGCCCTATGTGCTGCGGCTTTCCGGCTGGTCGGTGGAGAGGTACCTGAAAGAAGCGCCTGACGACGCTCGCTGGGAGTTCGTCCGCGGGGAGGTGATCGTGTATGTATTCTCCTTCCACAGCTGAACATCAACGGTTAGTGGGGTTCCTTTACAGCCTTCTTAGACTGTTCTGCGAGGCCAAGGGTTGCGGGGAGGTCCTCACGGGACCGGCGGCGGTGCGTTTGGGCCCTGAGGTGATCCGGGAGCCGGATATCTTCGTCGTTCGTCCAGAGGATGTCTCCAAAGCCAGGGGTGTCCCCCTGGACCTGGTCCCCGTTTTCGTGATCGAGGTCACGAGTCCCTCCACCCGGGGGATCGACCTCGGCGAGAAAGTGGGGGACTACGCCGTGGCCGGGATCCCGGAATACTGGGTCGTGTACGCCGAGCGAAAGGAGATCTGGGTACACGTGCTCCAGGGAAGCTCTTTTCGGGCGGAGAAAAAGGCCTCCGGCGAGGTCAGGTGCTGCGCCGTCCCGGGTTTCACCATCCGAGCCGACTGGCTTTGGAAGCGCCCCCTTCCCGCGATTTCCTCTGTCCCTCCTAAGGTCCTCGGCTGAGTTCAGGCGCTTAGGGCGCCTTTCACCAAATCCTTCGCAAGGCCCCAGATCCCCCCTGGGAAGCGGTGGGCCTCGGAAAGCACGTGGTCGAGGGCCTCCAGGGCGTAATCGATCTCCTCCTCCCCCACGATCAGGGGCGGGAGGAACTTGATGATGTTGACCCCGTGGGCCGAGACCTGGGTGAGGAAGCGATGCTCCTTCATTAGCCCCATCACGATGAGTTGGGCGAAGAGGCCCTTCTTCACCGTCTCCACGCTCTTCCAGCCAGCCTTGAGCTTGAGGGATTTGGGTGGGCCGAACTCGATCCCGAGCATAAGCCCCTTCCCGCGCACATCGATGACCATCTCGAACTTCTCCTGGAGCTTTTCGAGCCCGCTCTTGAAGCGTTCGCCCATCTCCGCCGCCCGTGAAACAAGCCCTTCCTCCTCGATCACCTCCAAAGCGGCGATCCCCGCGGCCATGGCGAGCTCGTTCATCCCGAAGGTATTGGAGTGGACCACCGCCCGCTCCAGCCCCCGGAAGACCTTCTTGTGGATCTCTCTGCGGGTGATGATCGCCCCCACGGGCACATACCCTCCGCTTAAGGTCTTGGCCACGGTGACGATGTCCGGCTCTAGCTTCCAGTGCTCTCCGCAGAAGAATCTTCCCGTGCGGCCGAAGCCGGTCTGGACCTCGTCCAGGATGAAGAGGGCCCCATACTTCCTGCAGAGCCTCTGGGCCTCGGGGAGGAAGTCATCGTCCGGGACATAAACCCCTTTCCCCTGGATGGACTCGGCGATAAAGCAGGCGACATCGGCTTTCTTGAGCTCCCGCTCGAGGGCTTCCAGGTCGTTCATGGGGATGGCGGTCGAGGGGAGGAGCTCGCCGAATCCCTCGCGGAAGTAACGGTC
>JALVLL010000125.1 GCA_027027485.1 Candidatus Bipolaricaulota bacterium
GTAGTAGAAGAGCATATCCCCTATCCCGCCGCCCCCCACCAGAGCGATCACCGTGGACATACGCACGTTGATATCCCAACGATACAGGGTAAAGGCCCAGAAGGAAGGCACCACCTGGGGGAGGACAGCGTAGCGGATGACCTCGATCCTGTTCCCCCCGGCTGCCACCACCGCCTCCACGGGGCCGGGATCGATACCCTCCACCTGCTCCGAGTAGAGCTTCCCCAACGCGGCTATGGTATGAATGGTAAGGGCCATGATCCCCGTCAGGGGGGAGCCCCACCTTATCCAGATGGCGAAGACCACCGCCCAAAGCATCGTCTCTATCGACCGGAAGACGTTGAAGAAGCCCCGGACCACCACGTAAACAAGCCATCCCCAGGGGCTGAAGCCCATGATGTTCCTGGCGCCGAGGAAAGAGAGCGGGATCGCGAAGAAAGCACCGAGGATCGTGGCCAGAAGGGCCATGAAGATGGTGATCACCATCAGGTTGAGGATGGAGTATGGGAATCCCCGGAGCTCGAAGGCGGGATCGGGTTCGAGGAAGTAGCGGAAATCCGGCGGGAAGATCTCGGCCACCATCTCCGGCCCCCTGGGGCTGGGTTTGAGCAGCGCCCCGGGGTCGATCTTCACGATGTGCCACCCCAGAGCCACGGTGAGGGCCAGAAGGAACACCGCCATCACGCCCCACTGGGTCCTCCAGAAGGGCTTCCCCGCCGGCCTCCCCCGCACCATCTCTTCCCAGCTGAAGGGGCGTTCCTCCCGACGCTCCAGCTTGAGGGCCCTCTCCCCCAAGCTGTAACCAGCCAGCTGGCAAACGATGGCAAGGGCAAGGGTACCACAAACGGCTATGGGCCAGCCCCAGGAGGGCAGGGTGAGGGGGTTGTAGAAGCCGTAAAGGGTGTAACTCCACCAATACTGTTGCAGAAAGTACATCACCGCATAGGCGATGTACCCCCACACCATCCAATCCAAGAAGAGGGCCAGTAGACGGCGGCGTACGCGCACAAAATCCAGGTTAAGGGGGCACTTCCTCGCCATAAAAGCCCCTAGCGGATCTCCACTTCCTCGGCCTCTTCGCCGTAGATCTCCTTGAACTTCACGTCATCGATCTCCTCGGGGAGGCCATCGAAAACGAGCTCTCCGTCCTTGAGGGCGATGATCCGAGTGCCGTAGCGGCGGGCAAGCGATAAGAAGTGGAGGCTCGCCAACACCGTCACCCCGTCCTCCTTGTTCATCTGTTCGATGTACTGCATCACCGAATGGGAGGTGGCGGGGTCCAGGGCGGAAACGGGCTCATCCGCCAAAAGGAGCTCCGGCTCCTGCATCAGGGCCCGGGCGATCCCCACTCGCTGCTGCTGCCCTCCCGAGAGCTCGTCCGCCCGCACGTATGCCTTCTCCAGGAGGCCCACTCGCTCCAGGTTCCTGAGGGCAAGCTCACGGTCGCTTCTGGGGAACCAACCCAAAAGGGTCCTCCAGGTGGGGTTATAGCCCAAGCGCCCGGTGAGGACATTGGTCATCACGGTGGCCCGCTTTATGAGGTTGAAGTGCTGGAAGATCATTCCGATCTTGCGGCGGAACTTCCGCATCTGACGCGGGGAGAGTTTCGTGATTTCCACCCCGTCGATGAAGATCCGCCCTTTGGTGGGCTCGATCAGCCGGTTGATACAGCGGAGGAGGGTGGATTTCCCCGAGCCGGAAAGGCCTATTATGACCAGGAACTCACCCTTTTGCACCTCGAAGGAGACGTCCTTCAAGGCCACCACGTGGCCCCGCTCGTAGACCTTGGTGAGGTGCTCCACGACCAGATAGGGCTCCGCCATGGCATGGCAATAATAAAAGACGGGGGAGTTTTTTTCTCCCCCGTCTTTCCTCCGAGCTATCGCCCCGGCTAGACCCTCATTTCCCCTTGCACCACTCGGGGTTGGGGAGGCCGATGAGCTCGCGATAGTTGCAGTAGTAGCTATCGTCGATCTCCTCCACGGCCGTCCACTCGTAGAAGTTCGGGTCGGTCCAGAGCTTCTTTCCCTCGGGGGAGGCGATGTGCTGTTTGATGGCCTCCACGATCTTGTCCTGGATGTCCTTGGGGAAGCCGGGGGAGAAGGCGATGCAGTCGTTGGGCACGGGACCGATGGTGAGGACTACGCCGATCTTCTGGACGATCTCCCAGATGTCGCCGTAGGCACCGATCTTGGCCGCGGCGCGCCTGAGATCCACGCACTTGCCTCGGAGCTCTTCCGGCAGGAGTTCGTTCTTCCACGGATCCCACAGCCAGAGCTCGGGGTAAAGCCCATACTCCCAGCGGGTATCGCACGCGTTCAAGCACTCGTCCACGAAGACGGCACATTTGGCGGGGTCATCGCCGGCCTCGAGACAGGAGTTGTATAGATAGAGACAAGAACCCTCGCAGTGCGCCGGCGGAAGAGGCGGGGAACCATAGCCGGTGCAGAAGTCGCCCTGGCCCTCGAGAAGCGCGATCATGGAGTTGGTATGGCCGCCGGATTTCACCACTCCCTTGAAGGTGATGCCCTCCTTGTCGAAGAGCATCTTGGGGAGCTTGAAGCCGGAGGTAGAACCCTCATCGTTGTAGATCCACACAGCACCGTTCAGGTCCTGTGCGGTCTTGAAGCCTTTCTCCCTCGGGGCATAGACGGACGAGAAGTAGTACGGATAGCCGTAGCGCACGGCGGCCAAGCGCGGGGTGGTCTTGAAGTCGGTAGCCACGGAGATGCGGGCATACTGGTCGGTGGTGGGGACGCCCATGACGTTTCCCTCGGCGGCCTTGAAGGCTTCGATCAGGGCGGCGTAGTCGGGCATCACCTTGGGGACGATGAAGAGCCCGGTCATCCTGCCGATATCTGCGGCGATCTTCTTGGCGATATCCTCGATCAGGGCGGGATGGGTGGAGGGCGGGAACACCCAGATGATCGGGTTCTCACGCGTACCGAGCTCCTGGGCCAAGCCCACCAGGCCCACCAACCCCACAAGAACCACGAGAAGGAACCTCTTCACGCTACCACCTCCTTGAGGATTTAAGGCAATAAGGATTATACGGGGAAAGCCCCCTCCGCGGGAAAGGGGCCTATCCACCGAGCAGTGCCTTGAGGAGCGCGATGCTCCCCTGGGGATCGCCCTTGTCGAACTCGACGAATGTCCCGGACAAATGCCCCTGCAGGAGCTCCATGAGGATCCCGGGGCGGGCTTCCCGACGGAATTTCCGGGAAATTTCCCGGGAAAGTCGGACCCTTTCGGATTTACCAAGCCCGCGGAACCTCCCCACCAGCTCCCGGACCGGGACCCCGAGGGACCCCACTGTGGTGGTATGGGTGGCGCAGGTGGGCGATCCCTTGACCCCCATCACGATCAACCTCTCCGGGGCCTCTTCCTCCACGACCCGGCGGAGGAAACCGACTATCCCCTCGGCCACCTCCCGCATCCCGAGTTCCTCGTAATGGTCCCGGGAGAGGGGAGGCCTGGGGAAGCCGAGGAGGACGAGTTCCGGACAGGGGTAGGTCAATACGGCCAAATCACCCCACTGGCCCAGGAGCCCGCGCACCGCCATGGCGGCCGCCAGGTCCCTATCGGTGGCGCCCCGGTAGACGGTGTAAGGGGAGAAAAGGCACGGGGCGATGACGAGCATCGTCCCTTTCGCCATGGTACTCCCTCGGCTACTCCCTCCGGTAGGGAACCCCGAGGGCCTTGGGGAAGCGGACCCTCCCGATCACCCCGGTCACCACAAGCAAGGTGGCGATGTATGGGAGCATGGAGATGAATTGCCAGGGGACGATCTCCTTCACCCCGGGGATATTGGCGATCCAGGTGGCCAGGGAATCGAAGAACCCGAAGATGAAGCCCCCCACCAAGGTCAGTATGGGCCTGAGGCCGGAGAAGACCACCGTGGCCAGGGCGATGAAGCCGCGTCCCGCGGCAATCTCCTTGGTGACCGAGCCCATCCACGAGACCGACATATACGCCCCGGCTAGCCCGGCGAGGGCCGCCCCGAAGGTGGTGGCCAAAAGCCGCACCAGCTCCACCGGGACCCCGGCCACGTCACCGGCCTCGGGGTTCTCCCCCACGGCCCGCACCCAGAGCCCCGCCCGCGTCCGATTGAGGAACCAGTGGATGAGGAAGGGCATTACAAGGGCCACGAAGACGATGGGGCTCAAGCCACCGACGGGAGTCTGGAGGGCGGGGAGGCGAGCGGTCTTGGGGATAGAGTGGAACCCAGGGGTGCCCAGGACCTGTAGGCCGAAGGCCACGAACCCTAAGGCGAAGAGGTTTATCCCCACCCCCGTGATCAGCTGGTTCCCCTTCCAGTAGGCATTTACCAGGCCGAAGAAGAGCCCCACCACGGTTCCGGTGCCGA
>JALVLL010000126.1 GCA_027027485.1 Candidatus Bipolaricaulota bacterium
GAAGGGAGATGCGGGGGGGAAGGAGGACCTCCAGGACTTCATCGGGGGGTGTGACGGCCTCCGACGCCTCGCTACGGGTCTCGCTTCCATCGTCCTTTCCCAGGAGCTCCTCGAGCGTCTTCCTGACCTCTTCCTCGGCCAAGCCGAGCCAGCGGCCCCGGATGATTCCCTTGCGGTCGATCAAAAAGAGCGTAGGGATGGCCCTTACCCGGAAGAGCTGCACGAGTTTGCCCTCGTATCCCTTGCCGTCCCAGTACTGAGGCCAAGGGATCCCCTGGTGTTCGATAAAGGTTCGGGCGTGTTCCAACGCCAGATCCAAGCTTACCCCGATGATCTCCAGACCCCTGTCGTGGAACTCCTCGTAGAGCTTGAGGAGCTTGGGGGTCGCCACGATGCATGGCACACACCAACTCGCCCAGAAGTCGATGAGGACGACCTTCCCCCGGAAGTCCGATAGCGATACCTCCTCCCCGTCGATGGTCACGATGGAGAAGTCCGGGGCCGGGGCGCCCACGTAAAGCGGCACCTTCGGGGGGACGAAATCGGTGGGGACGAGCTTCACCTGGCTCCCGTCCTCCGCAACAGCCTCCACCTTGAAGGATTTGAAGCCGATGGTGAACGGTTCCTCGAGGGAAAAGCGCTCGTGCCCCCCTTCCTCGCCGTGGATCACCCCATCGCCGTCCACGTCCACGGCATAGAAATCCGCCTCATCGCCGTATCTCCCGTTGACATCGCCATCCACGAGCACGAAGTCGTACTCCTTCCCCTCGAGCTCCAGGACTCCCTTCATCTGGGAATGACCCACCAGGAAGAGGAAGCCGCGTCCCTCGGGCCAGATAAAGGTGATATCGTAGGTGCGGCCATGCAGGGAAAAGGAGGCCCGCCAGGCCCATTCCTTCTCCGAAAGGAGCTTCCCTTTCTGGCCCTCGGACTCCTCGAAGGTCCAGTCCCCGTCGAAATCCACCGCGAGGTAAGGGGTCCCGTCGGGGAGGGTCCCGAAGAGGATGGGATATTCGGAGCTCCCCAGCTCCAGGAGGCCGTAGAGGGTGAGGACGAGCTCGGGGCCTTTCCTCTCGATCTTATGGTCGAGGCTCGATTTGAGCCGGAACGGCGCCTTGCCCAAGGCCCAGGGGCCGATCTCGGATGCGTCGGCCGGCTTGAGCCATACCGTGATCCCTTCCGCGGCAAGGCCCCCGAAAGCGAAAACGCCCAGGAGGGCAAAAACAAGGAACCTGCGCATCTCGAACCCCTTTCTTAAAAAATCCTTTAAGTATTCTGCAGCTATTTTATGGCCGCCCGGGCCAAAGCGGAACCCGATCGCAACCTCCGGACGGCGTTCTCCTTTCCGGCCAGGGAGATCACGTCGAAGAGCCCGGGAGAGACCGTCCTCCCGGTAACTAGGACCCGAATGGCCTGGGCCACGGCCTTCAAGGGCAAACCCATCTCCTGTAACACCCCGCGGACCGCTCGCTCCACCGCCTCGGGGGAGAAATCGTCCAAGGCCTCCAGGGCATCGGCGATCCTCTCGAGGGGCTCCGCCACATCGGGCTTCAATAGCTCCTTCCCTTCGGGAGGGAGGGGGAGCTCGCCCGGGAAGAGGAACCTGGCGGCGTGGGCCATGTCCACCAGGGTTTTGTTTCGCTCGCGCAGGAGTTCCGCGGCCCGCACCAGGCGCTCCCTCTCCAAAGCCTTCACCTCGCCCTCGCTCGCCACCCCCTCCTGGACGATGTACTCGGCCAAAAGATCCGCCAGGCGTTCGGGATCGGTGCGCTTGAGCCACTCGTGGTTCAGCCAGAGGAGCTTCGCCTCGTCGAACACCGCCGCGGAGCTTCCGATCCCATCGAGGTCGAAGTACCGGATCAGCTCCTCCCGGGTGAAGACCTCCTGGTCCCCGTGGGACCAACCCAGCCGGGCGAGGAAGTTCACCATGGCCTCGGGGAGGAACCCGCGGCGCTTGTACTCGAGCACCGATACCGCCCCGTGGCGCTTGGAGAGCTTGGTGCGGTCCGGGCCGAGGATCAGGGGGATATGGGCGAAGGCCGGCGGCTCCCAACCCAGGGCCCCGTAGATCCAGATCTGCTTGGGGGTGTTGTTGAGGTGCTCGTCCCCCCGGATCACATGGGTGATTCCCATGTCGTGGTCGTCCACGACACAGGCGAAGTTGTAGGTGGGGGTGCGATCGGAGCGCAGGATCACGAAGTCCTTGAACTCGGAGTTCGCGAACTCCACCCGCCCCAGGATCAGGTCCTCCACCGCGGTGGTCCCGGATTTGGGGACCCGGAACCAAACGGCCCCCTCGCTCTCATAAGCCGCCCCCCTCTCCAGGAGCGCTTGGGCCATCTCGCGGTGGCGCTCGAACCGCTCCGTCTGACGGTAGTACTCGTCCCAATCAAGTCCCAACCAAAGGAGCGATTCCTTTATTTGCTCGATGGCCTCCTCGGTGGAGCGGGTGCGGTCGGTGTCCTCGATCCTGAGGATGAAGGTGCCCCCGTGGTGGCGGGCGAAGAGCCAGTTGAAAAGGGCCGTCCTAGCCCCTCCCACGTGGAGATATCCCGTCGGACTCGGGGCAAACCTAACCCTTACCTTTGCCATGGCACGGCGATTGTACGCCGCCGTGGGATGGATATCCCGTTCGCCGTGGATCGTTTCGCACCCCCTCCCCGGAGCGCTTCAGCTTGGCCCGTCCCGTTTGCCCACCCGGGACGGCGCGGCTAATCTAAACGGCCACGGAAGGAGGAGAGGTGAGGATATACGAGGGGAAGCTCGACGGCGAGGGCCTACGGGTGGGGATCGTGGTCTCGCGGTTCAACCACGCCTTCACCCGCGAGCTTCTGGAGGGCGCCCTGGACAGGTTGCGGAGGCTTGGGGTGCGGGAGGAGGACATAGAGGTGGCCTGGGTGCCCGGGGCATTCGAGGTACCTCGGGCGGCCAAGGTCATGGCCACCTCCGGGGATGTGGATGGGGTAGTGGCCCTGGCGGCGGTGATCCGAGGGGCCACTCCCCACTTCGAGTACGTGGCCGCGGAGGTCGCCAAGGGCATCGCGAGGCTATCCCTGGAAGCCGCGGTCCCCATCACCTTCGGCGTGATCACCGCCGACACCCAGGAACAGGCCCTGGAGCGGGCCGGGGGGAAGCTCGGCAACAAGGGCGCCCAGGCCGCCGAGGCCCTCATCGAGATGATCCGCCTGGAGGGGGAGATCCGGGGATGAAGAAGGTCGAGGCCGTTCGGGGGATGAGCGATATCCTCCCCGAGGAGGCCCTCCTCTGGCAGCATCTCGAGGCGGAGATACGGGAGGCCGTGGCCCTCTACGGCTACCGTGAGATCCGCACCCCGATCGTCGAGCGGGCCGAGCTATTTGCCCGCGGGGTGGGCGAGGCCACCGATATCGTTCACAAGGAGATGTACGTCTTCCCCGACAAAAAGGGGCAGATGCTCGCCTTACGGCCCGAGGCCACAGCCCCGGTGGTGCGGGCCTATATCGAGCACGGCCTCTACGCGAAAGGGGGAGTGGCCAAGCTTTACTACATCGGCCCCATGTTCCGCTACGAGAAGCCCCAGAAGGGGCGCAAACGCCAGTTCCACCAATACGGGGTGGAGGCCCTGGGGTCCCTAGACCCGGCCCTGGACGCCGAGGTGATCGACCTCGCCTGGTTCATCATGGAGCGATTGGGCCTCAGGCGGGAGGGCCTCTTCCTCAGGCTCAACTCCATCGGATGTCCCGAGGACCGGCCCCGCTACCGGGAGGCCTTACGGGAATATTTCCTGCCGTACCGGGAGAAGCTCTGTCCCGACTGTCAGAGACGCCTCGACGAAAACCCCTTGAGGATCCTCGACTGCAAGGTCCCCACCTGTATGGAGATCGCGAAAGACGCCCCCAAAAGCACCGATTACCTGTGCGAGGATTGCCGCCTCCACTTCGAACGCCTCCTCGGGTACCTCGACGCCCTGGATCTAGCGTATGAACTCGATCCCAAGCTCGTCCGGGGCCTGGATTACTACACACGTACCGTCTTCGAGCTCATCTCGCGGGATCTCGGGGCCCAGGACGCGCTGCTCGGGGGAGGGCGCTACGACGGGCTGGCGGAGGCCCTGGGGGGGCCGTCCATTCCTGGGGTGGG
The DNA here is from genome assembly GCA_027027485.1 of Candidatus Bipolaricaulota bacterium. GTDB lineage: Bacteria > Bipolaricaulota > Bipolaricaulia > Bipolaricaulales > Bipolaricaulaceae > JALVLL01. The sequence continues at coordinate 4,120 of JALVLL010000126.1, forward strand.
GTTCGCCGGCGGTATGGAGCGCCTGATCTTGGTCTTGGGCAAGCGGGAAGTGGGGGACCGCTGCTACCGCATCATCACCAAACCCGAGGTCTACCTCCTTCCCGTGGGGGAGGGGGAGGTGGCGGAGGTTTTGGTGGACATGTAGGAGATTATGGGTGTCATGGATGAGAGGGGTGTGGGCAGGGTGGTTGTCGTGGATGAGAGTGGGCGGGTGGTTGGGGCGGTGACTTGGACGGATATTCTTAGG
>JALVLL010000127.1 GCA_027027485.1 Candidatus Bipolaricaulota bacterium
GGGGGATCGGGGCGGTGCTCGGGGGCCTGATCCTCGCCGCCTGGGGCGGGTTCAGGAAGAAGGTCCACACGATACTCTTCGGGATCGTCGGCATGGGGCTCGGGATCCTCGTCATCGGGCTCCTCCCGCCGGAGGGCTTTTACGTCATGCTGGGGCTTGCTCTCCCCATCGGGATCTTCAACTCCATCGCGAATTCTCCCTTCTCGGCCCTGATCCAGAGCACGGTAGAGCCCAGGATGCAGGGCCGGGTCTTCTCGCTTATGTCCAGCATGGCACAAGGGATGTCCCCTTTGGCCCTCATCATCACGGGCCCCCTGGCCGATCTCTTCGGGGTGCGATTCTTCTACCTCCTGGCCGGGGCCGCGTTCGTCATCGTCGGATGTGGGGCCCTGTCCGTTCCTTCACTCATGCGACTGGAGGAAACGCGTCCCGAGGAAGTTCCTTCCGCTTCGGGTCCCTGAAAGATGCGGCCCCGTGGGCTATAAACTCCACCGTCGTATCCCGCGTGAGGGATCCGTTAAACTAGGGGCAAGGAGGCGATATGAAAAAGGGGATTTGGGTTGTAATAGGTGCTTTCGTTTTGGGCGGGATCCTGGGGGCAGTGCTTGGGCTTCAGATTTCGAATTTCGGCGCACGCATCGAGAAACTCGAGACGGCCTCAACGTCGCTTGAAGCCAAGGTGGGAGACCTTGAGTCCCAGACCCAGCGGCTCGGGGACCTGGAGGGGAGGCTCGTGAAGCTCGAGAACGCGTTAGAGGAGCTCAACGTCACCACCTGCGCGGGCTTGGATGAGCTCAGGGCCGATGTGGAGGATCTCAAAACCACGGTGGCCGATCTCAAAGATTCCCTGGGAGCCGTCTCCGCGCGCCAGGGCGAGGCGGACTCCAAGATTCAAAAACTCTCCGCCGACATCGAGGCGCTGAAGGCGGATATCGATAATAAGATCGCCGATCTCCGCTCCGAATTCGATGGGAAGCTTTCGGGCCTCGCTGGAGAGCTTTCCTCTGTCAAGGGGGAGGTATCCCGGCTTTCCGCCGCCCTCCTCAAAGTGGGCTATATCAAGACCGATGCCATCATCCCCTATATTTTGAGCGCTCAGCCCGAGTGGAAGGCTGTCGAAGAGAAGCTCAAAGCTATCGAGGAACTGGAAGCCAAGAATAAACGCGGCGAGATCACCGCGGAGGAGTACGAAGCGAAGCTGAACGTCCTCAACGTCGAAGCCCTTATAGCGCATCACGGGGTGCTCGTGGGGCTCCTGGAAAGGATGATCACTTCGCCCGCCTTCGGTGAAGAGAAGGCCCATCTCGAGGCGATCAAGGAGTCCATGGATATCCTCGCCGCCGACCTGAAAGCCCTCCTCGAGGATGTCAAGGCCGGCGCCTTGGATAAGGGAACCTTCAACTCCAAGTTCAGTTCCCTGAGCGACCAGCTCGCTCGGTATCAGGGCACCATCGAGGGGATCCTCTCCAAAAAGGTGGACCAAGTCGCCGGCGAGGTGGCCGAGGGGAAGGGGATCGGCCTCGTCCTCCGTTACGATGCCGATCTCATCCTCTACAACGCCGCCCTCGTGGAGGACCTCACCGCCGAGGTCGAGGAGAGGATCATGGGGATCCTGGGCGGCTGAGATCTCCCCCGTGACCCCAAATGAGGAACCGGGCGGGAGGGCCGCTTCCCGCCCGGTTTTTATTTTGGAATCGACTGCTGGGATGATTACGGTCCTCGAGGAGAGGAGGGGATGATGGTCAAAAGGGACGAGGAGTTTTACCGCCTGGCGGAGGAGTTCATCGAGCTCATGCTGCGGGAGGAACCCACCGCGGCCACGTATCTCGGCGATCACCGCTACGACGATCGCTTGGGGCATCACACCAAAGGGGACATCGAGCGCCAAAGGGGCGAGGTGGTCGAGGGGCTCGAGGTTTTCGAGGGATTCGCTCCCGGAGAGCTTTCCCGCGAGGCCGCCGTCGACCGCGATGTCATGGTGGGGATCGCCAAGACCTTCCTGCGGCAGTTCGACGCGTTGCGCAGCTACGAACGGGACCCCGGGGTGTATTCCGGCGAGTGCCTGAACGGGATATTCACCCTCATCGTGCGGGACTTCGCGCCCCTGCCGGAGAGGCTCCGGAGCGTCCTCGGGAGGCTCCGGGAGGTCCCCCGGGTCCTGGAGGAAGGGAAGGCGAACCTCGTTCCCGAGGATGTGCCCCGGGTGTGGTGTGAGGTGGCCATAGAGTCGGCATCCCAGGGGATCGCCCTCTTCACCGTGTTGATCCCCGCCCTGGCGGAATACGCCCCGGAGATCAAGGACGAGCTCCACGCGGCGAGCAGGGAAGCAGCGGATGCCATGGAGAACTACGTTTCCTTTTTGAAAAACGAGGTCCTGCCCAAGGCAAGCGGGAACTTCGCTGTAGGCAAGGAGCTCTTCGAGGAGATGCTCCGGGAGAACCACATGCTCGATATCTCGGCCGACGAGCTCTACGAGCTCGGCTGGGAGCTCTTCCGCGAGACCAAGGAAGAAATGGAGCGCCTCGCCTCCGAGATAGCGCCGGGGAAGTCGGCGAAGGAGATCCTGGAGGAAGCCAAGAAAGACCACCCCAGGGCCGAGGAACTCCTGGATGCCTACCGGAGGGAGATGGAGCGGGCCAAACGCTTCGTGATCGAGAGGGAGATAGTGACGATCCCCGCCGGGGAGAGGCTGCGGCTCGAGCCCACCCCGCCGTTCCTGGCGCCGGTGATCCCCTACGCCGCCTACATGCCCCCGGGCCCCTTGGAAGCGGTCCAAGAGGGGGTCTTCCTCGTGACGCCCGTTCCCCCGGATGCCCCCGAGGAGGTTAAGGAGGAGAAGCTCCGGGGCCACAGCTGGGCCAGGATCCCGGTGACGGCCCTGCACGAGGCCTATCCTGGCCACCACCTCCAGCTCTGCTACGCCAACCAGGTGGGTAAGCTCCCCCGCAAGCTCGCGGGGTTCCTGTCGTCGCTTTTCGTGGAGGGATGGGCCTTCTACTGCGAGGAGCTCATGGAGCGGCTCGGCTTCATCGGGGAGCCGATCCAGCGTCTGGGGAGGTTATCCGACCAGCTCTGGAGGGCGGCGCGGATCATCCTCGATGTGGGCCTGCATGTAAAGGGGATGTCGGTGGAGGAGGCCGTCGACTTCCTGGTGAGGGAGGCGGGCCTCGAACGCACCAACGCCCTGGCCGAAGTGCGCCGCTACACCTCCTCGCCCACCCAGCCCATGAGCTACCTCGTCGGGAAACTCGAGATCCTCAACCTGATCGACGAGTTCAAGGCGCGGAACCCGGGCAAAAGCATGAGGGAGCTACACGACGCGATCCTTGGGTGTGGATCCCTTCCCCCGCGCCTCATGCGCCGCTCTTTAGGCCTAGATTAATCGCGATATAATGGGTTCAGGATGGCGACCGTTTTGGAGCTTTACGAGAAGCTGAAGCCAAAACTCGGTGAACGGGAAGCTCGGGAGCTCCTCGAGTTCATCGAACAGAGCGTCGAGCGCCGCGCCGCCACCAAGGAGGACCTACAGCGTGTCGAGGTTTCATTGAGGGAGGACCTCCAACGCACTGAGGTTTCATTGAGGGAAGAGATCGCGGCACTACGCGCGGAAATCCAAAGGGTGCTCGCAGATCTCCTCAGGTGGTCATTCGCCTTCTGGGCGGGGGCGGTAGGGACCCTTTCAGGGGTGATCCTCGCTCTCCGCTGAAAACCGAAAGGCCAAAAGGGCGCCGGGGAAATCGGCGCCCTTTATCACTTCTCTACCCTCAGATGTAGCTCCCTGAGTTGCTCCTCGCTCACCTCCGCCGGGGCCCCGGTGAGGGGACAGGCGCCGGTGGCGGTCTTGGGGAAGGCGATCACCTCGCGGATCGATTTCTCCCCTGCCAGCATCATCACGAACCTATCGAGCCCGAAGGCGATCCCGCCGTGGGGCGGCGCCCCGTACTCGAGGGCCCTGAGGAGGAACCCGAACTTCTCCCGGGCCTCTTCCTCCGATAGCCCGAGCAACTTGAAGACGCGCTCCTGGAGGTCGCGGCGGTGGATCCTGATGGAGCCCGAGGCGATCTCCACCCCGTTTATCACGAGGTCATAGGAGCGCGCCCGCACTCTTAAGGGATCGGTCTCGAGGAGGGGGAGGTCATCGGGACGGGGAGAGGTAAAGGGATGGTGTTCTGAGGTAATCCTTCCCTCCTCGTCCCGTTTGAAAAGTGGAAAATCCACGATCCACGCCAGGGCCCAGGAGTCCTCGGGGACAAGTCCGAGCTCCCGCGCAAGCTCGACCCTAAGCGTCCCCAACGCCTCCGCCACCGTCTCGGCGGGCCCGGCGGCGAGGAGAAGGAGATCCCCCTCTTCGGC
>JALVLL010000128.1 GCA_027027485.1 Candidatus Bipolaricaulota bacterium
CGGGACCGTGTGCTCATCGGTGGCGATGACCACCAAGGTCTTCTCCGGGACCCCGAGTTCGGAGAGGACCCGGATGGCCTCCTTGGTCCTGGGGCGCTCGAAACCGAACCGGTCGATGAGGACGAGCTTCCCCTCCTGAGCCCGGGCCGAGAGGGCCGAGATCAGGGCCTGACGGCGCATCCTGCGGGGAAGCTCCAGCCTGCGCTTTATGGGCTTGGGCCCGAAGACCACGCCTCCCCCCCGCCAGATGGGGGAGCGGATGGAACCGTGGCGGGCCCGGCCCGTGTGCTTCTGGGGCCAGGGCTTGCGCCCCCCTCCCCGGACCTCGCCCCGAGTCTTGGTGGAGGCGGTCCACTGGCGCTGGTTGTAGAGGTAGACGCGGACCGCCCTCCACAGGAGGTCCTTGTTCACCTCGGCCCCGAAGAGCTCCTCGGGGACCTCGACCTCTTCCGGCCCCGCATCCAGGTTGTCCCAGCGATAAAGCTTAGCCTTGACCATGGCTCTTCCTTATGAGGAGAAGTCCCTTCTTCGGCCCGGGGACGGAGCCCTTCACCACGAGGATCCCGTTCTCGGGGTCCACGTGCAGGACCTCGAGCCTCCTCACCGTGACCCTGTCGGCCCCCATATGTCCAGGCATCTTCTTCCCCTTCATCACCTTGTTGAGGCCCATGGGGCCCGAGGTCCCCGGCCGCTTTATCCACTTGTGCCCGTGGGACTTGGGGCGGTAGGAGAAGTCCCAGCGCTTTATCGTCCCCTGGAACCCCCGCCCCTTGGAAGTCCCGGTGACGTCCACCTTCTCGCCCGGGGAGAAGATCCCCACATCGATCTCCTGCCCCACCTGGAACTCGTCCGGGTCCTCCACCCGTACCTCGTAGAGGTGCCTCCTGGGCTCCACCCCGGCCTTCCTGAAGTGGCTCAGGAGGGGCTTGGTCACCTTTCGCTCGGGGACCTTCTCGTAGCCGAGCTGGACCGCGGCGTACCCCTCCACCTCGGGGCGGCGGATCTGTACCACCACCGAGGGCTCCACGTGGATCACGGTGGCGGCCACTGCCCGCCCCTCGCCGTCGAACCACTGGGTCATCCCGACCTTGCGCCCCATCAGAGCCAACATCCCGTCCTCCCTTAGAGCTTGATCTCGACGTCGATCCCCGTGGGGAGCTCGATCTCCATCAGGGCGTTTATGGTCTCGGCGGTGGGCTCCACGATGTCAATGAGCCTCTTGTGTACCTTGCGTTCGAAGTGCTCCATGGAGCGCTTGTCCACGTGCGGGGAGCGCAGGACGGTATAGAGCCTGCGCTCGGTGGGGAGCGGGATGGGCCCCACCACCTTGGCGCGGGTGGCCAGCGCCCGCTCCACGATCTTCTTCACCGCCAGATCCACCAGCTCGTGGTCGTAGCTTTTGAGTTTGATCCGGATCTTATCCCTGGGCATAACCGTATCCCCTACCCTTCAGGATCTCCTCGGCGAGTTTATCCGGGACCACATCGTAGTGGGTCACGCGAAGGGAGCAGCTGGCCCGCCCCTGGGTGAGGGAACGGAGCTGGGTAGCATAACCGAAGGTCTCGGCCAGCGGCATCGTCACGTGGACGATCTCCACCGGCCCACGGGATTCTATCCTCCGGATATCGCCCCTTCGGCGACCCAGATCTGCGACTACCTCGCCGAGGTACTCGCGAGGGGTCATTATATCCCCTTCCACGTAAGGTTCCAATATCACGGCCTTGTCCTCCTCCAGGGCCCGCCACAGGGCCTGGGTGCCGCAGGCCTCGAAGGCCACCTCGGTGGAATCGGTGGGATGGTATCTCCCCTCGAGGAGGATCGCCCTCACATCGGTGACGGGGAAGCCCCCGATGGGGCTCGAACCCGCCCCCTCCTCGATCCCCTTGCGTACCGCCTCGGCGAAGACCCGCGGCAGGAGCTCCTCCGGGACCCGGTTCTCGAAGGAAAGCCCATGTCCGCGGGGGGCCGGCTCGAAGCGGACCTTGATCCAGGCGAACTGGGCCTTCCCCGCCAGGGTCTTGGTGAACTCCTCCTCCACCTCCACCGGCTGGGTGATGGTGGCCTTGTAGGCCACCTGGGGCTTGCCGGCCCGATGCGGCACGTTGTACTCCTCCCGAAGCCTCCTCAGCTGCACCTCGAGCTGCAGCTCCCCCACGCCCCCCACCAGGATCTGGCCGGTCTGGGGGTCCTCCCGCACGTGGAAGGTTGGGTCCTCCTGGGCGATCCGCTCCAAGGCCTGCCGGAGCTTCTCCTCCTCGGCCGAGGACCGGGGCTCCACCGCCATGAAGACCACGGGCTCCGGGAACCGGATCTTCTCGAGGAGTATCGGGTGATCGGGGTCACAGAGGGTGTCGCCGGTGAGGACCCTTTCGGTGGCGGTGAGGCCGACTATGTCACCGGCCGAGGCCTCCCTCATGCGCTCCCTGCGGTTGGCGTGGAGCCTGAACAGCCTGGTTATCCTCACGGGCCTCCGGGAGGAGGCGTTCAGGACCTGCTCCCCCTCCTTGAGCGTCCCGGAGTAGATCCGGGTGTAGAGGAGGCGGTCGGCGTAGGGGTCGGACATCACCTTGAAGACCAGGGCCGCGAAGGGCTCCCCGGGGTCGGCGCGGCGCTCGAGCTCCCCTTCCCCGTCCAGCGGGTGTCCCCGTACCGGGGGGACGTCCAAGGGCGAGGGGAGGAACCTGACCACCCCGTCGAGGAGGGGTTGGACCCCCACGTTCTTCAGGGCGGAACCCCCGTAGACGGGGACCGCCTGGAGGGAGATGGTCAGCTCCCGGATCACGGGTATGGCTTTCTCCTCGGGGATCTCGCCCCGATCGAGGTAGAAGGTGGCGAGCTCATCGGAAAACTCCGCGAGCCGCTCGAAGAGCTCCTCCCGGGCGCTTTCCGCCTCGGCCGCGGCCTCATCCGGCACGGGGAGGTACTCGTAGCGGGCCCCCTTGGACCCTTGGTCCCAACGGATGGCCCTGAAAGTGAGGAGGTCTATCATCCCCAGGAGCCGGTCCTCGCGGTCGCGCCAGGGGACGGTGAGGACCAGGGGCACCGCCCCCAACCGCTCCACCATCATCTCCACGGTGCGGCGGAAGTCGGCCTCGGGGCGGTCGAGCTTGTTCACGAAGGCGATCCGGGGGACGCGGTACCGGTCGGCCTGGTGCCAGACCGTCTCCGATTGGGACTCCACCCCCTCCACGCCCGAAAAGAGGACCACGGCCCCGTCCAGGACCCTAAGCGACCGCTCCACCTCGGCGGTGAAGTCCACGTGTCCCGGGGTGTCCACGATGTTTATCTGGTGGTCGGCCCAGCGGACGGTGGTGGCGGCGGCGGTGATGGTGATCCCGCGCTCGCGTTCCTGTTCCATCCAGTCCATGGTGGCGGTGCCCTCGTGGACCTCCCCCATCCGGTGGATCCGGCCGGCGTAATAGAGGATCCGCTCGGTGAGGGTGGTTTTCCCGGCGTCGATGTGGGCGATGATCCCTATGTTCCGGACCCGACGGAGGTCATATGAGGGGTCCATCGCTCACTACCAGCGGTAGTGGGCGAAGGCGCGGTTGGCCTCCGCCATGCGGTGGGTCTCCTCCTTGCGCTGGTAGGCCCCGCCCTGGCCCTTGGCGGCGTCGATGATCTCCCGGGCCAGGCGCTCCGCCATGGTGTATTCGGGGCGCTCCCGGGCCGCGTCCCGGATCCAGCGCAAAGCGAGCATGGTCTGGCGGTGCGGGGGGACCTCGAAGGGGACCTGGTAGGTGGCCCCGCCCACCCGGCGGGAGCGCACCTCCATCTTGGGCATGCAGTTCCTCACCGCCTTGATGAAGGTCTCCAGGGCCGGGCCCTCGCCCCACTTGTCGATAAGGTCGAAGGCCTCGTAGACGATGCGGCGGGCGAGGGACTTCTTGCCGTCCCACATGATGTAGTTGATGAACTTCTCCACCAGCTTGGAGCCGTACTTTATATCCGGCGGCACGTCCCTTCCGGGGATAACGATGTCGCTGGCATCAACGGGCATATCCCATCACTCCTTCGGCCGCTTGGCCCCGTACTTGGACCGGGACTGGCGCCGGCCCTCCACGCCGGCGGCATCGAGGGCCCCGCGGATGATGTGGTACTTCACCCCGGGGAGGTCCTTCACGCGCCCACCCCGCACGAGCACGATGGAGTGCTCCTGGAGGTTGTGGCCCTCTCCGGGGATGTAGGCGGTGACCTCGTTCCCGTTAGAGAGGCGAACGCGGGCCACCTTCCGCAGGGCGGAGTTGGGCTTCTTGGGGGTCTGGGTGAAGACCCTCAGGC
>JALVLL010000129.1 GCA_027027485.1 Candidatus Bipolaricaulota bacterium
GGTACTCCACGAGCGGGATCTCCGCCTCCCGGGGGATCTCTCCTCGCCCCGGGAGACCCTGCGGCGCATCTCCGAGCTCCTGTTGGACTGGCTCGGGGAGCTGGGGATTCCCCCGGAACGGGCGGTGGGCGTGGGGGTAGGGATCCCGGCCTTCTTCGAGGAGGGGGGAACGGTCACCGTAAAGGGGGAGAACCTCCCGGCCTGGATCAGGGTCCCCGCCGGGGAGATCCTGGAGCGGGAGCTCGGGATCCCCGTCATCGTGGGCCACGACGTCCACCTCATGGCCCTGGCCGAGTCCCATCGCGCCGGCCTGGGGGACAGGGTGATGCTCTACTTCGCCCTCCGTTCCGGGGTGAGAGGTGACGTGAGGATGGGAGCCTGTCTGCTTGTGCGGGGCGAGGTCTACCGCGGTGCCCACGGGAACGGGGGCACCCTCCATGGGGCCTTCGTGGGCCCGGAGGAGATCCGCGGAAGGGACCCCGGGGATGCCGCCGCGGCCGTCGCGGAAAAGCTCTCCCCCCATATCATCCAGCTCGTCTCCTTCAGCGATCCCGAGGTGGTGGTGATCAACGCCGCGGAGCTCGGGGAGCTGGCGGATCCGGTGCTCGGGCTGCTCCAAAGGCGGATCTCCATGGCGCTGCGGGAGGAGCCCATCGGCCCGGTGGAGATACGGCGCGCACGGGCAGCGGAAGCCCCCGGTGCCCTGGGGGCGGCCATAGCGGTGATACAGGACCTTTTCTCACATCCGGAGCTCCTGCTCCGGGAAGGGGAGGTGAGAGCCGGAGGGAAAAATGCTTGATCTTTTAGACCCCCAAAAAGACAAAGGAGGGATGGAGGATGCGGAACCTTTGGCGTGTGTTCGGAGTTTTGGCGTTGTTGACGGCGTTTTCCCTGGGAGCGTGGGCGGAGAAGCTCGTTGTTATCGCCCCCTGGTCCGGCGCCGAGGCCGATCCCTTCGTGGCGGTACTCGAGGCCTTCAAGGAGAAGACCGGGATCGACTACGAGTACCGCGTCATGCGCTCCGAGGACCTGGGGAAAGTCCTGCCGGCCCAGTTCGCGGTGGGGATGACACCCGGTGATGTGCTCTTCACCGCCTGGGGCTGGTGGGTCAAGGAGTTCGCCGACCACATGGTGGACCTGAGCGCCGAGGTGGCCGATGTCCCCTTCGGGTTCCTTACCCCCATCTCGGTGGAGGGCAAGGTCGTCGGAATCCCCTATGCGGTCTGGGTGAAGCCCGGTTTCTGGTACAGGAAATCCTTCTTCGAGGCCCACGACCTCCGCGCCCCCTCCTCCTGGGAGGACTTCATGGCACTCCTTGCCCGGATAAAGGCGATTCCCGGGGTCGAGGACGCCGCCGCCTCCGGTGACGAGGTGGGCTGGCCCCTCTCCGACACCGTGGAGCACTTCATCCTCGCCTACGGCGGCGTGAACATGTTCCTCGGCCTCACCGAGGGGACGATCAAGTGGGAGTCCCCGGAGGTGCGAGCCATCTTCACCGAGCACATCGTTCCTTATCTCGAGTACGCCTCCGAGCCGATAGAGTGGACCGCCGCCAAGGACCTCTGGTGGGAAGGGAAGTACGGGATCTACTTCATGGGCAACTGGATCACCGGCATGGTGGATGACCCCGCCGACCTCGGCGTCTTTGCCCTCCCCGGCGCCAAGGCGGTGACCGGCGGTACCGACTACATCTTCGTGCCCAAGTACTCCAAGCAAGTGGAGGCCGCCAAGAAGCTCGTGGCGTTCCTCATGAGCAAGGAGGGCCAGGAGATCCGGGCCAAGGGCGGCGGCAAACTCGCCATCCGCACCGATGTCTCCCCCGACGCCTATCCGCCCGCCGAGAGGGCCCTGATCAAGGCCCTGCAGGGCTTCGTCATCGTCCCGGACATGGACGACACCATCGGCGGCGAGTGGCAGGCGGCGTTCTGGGACCAGCTCAAGCTCCTCTGGGTGAAGCCCGAGGCCCTGGACGACGTCCTCCGCGTCCTGGATGAGAAGTTCCCCCAGGGCTGAGGCCAGATCGGGCAAGGAGGGGAAGCCCCGCCGGGGGCTTCCCCTCCTTTTTGTGCGGATCCGCCGGGGAGAGGGCCTAGCCGCATTTGGGTTCCTCTCCCTGGGCCTTATCCTCATCGCGCTCTTCGTCATCTATCCCTCGGTGAGGACCCTCTGGCTAAGCCTCTTCGACAAAGATGGGTTCGCCGGGATCTCCAACTTCGTGGAGCTTTTCCGGGATCGGGAGATCGTGGATTTCGGGAGGTTCCTCAGGCGGGAGCCCCCCTGGGGGGCGCTCCTCCACAACCTCGTTTGGATCGCGGTGCACCTTCCGTTCACGGTGGGATTGGGGCTGGTCCTCGCGGTGGCCTTCTCCAAGGTCAAGGCGTGGTGGGTGGGGCTCGCCCGGGGAGCGATCTATTTGGGGATCGTCACTCCCCTGATCGTGGGAGGGGTGATCATCCGTTTCCTTTTCGAAAAGCACGCGGGGCTGGTGCCCCAGATCCTGGGGGCTTTGGGGGCCGGAACCCCCTGGTCCGCCGGGTGGACCGCTTATCCGGAGACGGCCCTTCTGGCGCTGATCATCGGGTCCATCTGGCTCTGGACCGGGTTCAGTATGGTGTTGCACTCGGCGGGCCTTTCCACCATCGACCGCGAGCTCTATGAGGCGGCACAGATCGACGGGGCATCCGAGTGGGCCCAGTTCCGCCACATAACCCTCCCTCTCTTGCGCCCTGTGACCCTGGTGGTGGCGGCCATGACCTTCCTCTGGGAGCTCAAGATCTTCGATATCGTGTATGTAGCCACCATGGGCGGCCCGGGCGGGGCGTCGAACGTCCTGGCCTTGGAGATGTACTTCTCCGCCTTCCGCGAACTCGACCCATACCGGGCCTCGGCCATCGCTACCCTCATCACCCTCTTCAGCCTCCCCGTGGGATACTGGTTCGCCAAGAGGCGGCTCGGGAGGTAGGCATGCGCAAGAACATCGGGGCGAAGACCATCGCCATCCTGGCGGCCCTGATCTGGGCGATCCCCTTCGTCGGGATCGTGATGACGGCCCTTAGGCCCTCCCAGGAGGTCCTCTACGGCTGGTGGAAGCCCCCCTTCCACTTCTCTTTCAAGAACCTGGTGGGGGCCTGGACCCACCCCACGGCCTCGCTGAGCGTGGGGCTGCGGAATTCGGTGCAGGTCGCCATCGGAGCCACCCTGCTTCCCACCTTCGTGGCCTCGCTCATGGCGTATGGGCTCGGGAGGCTCAGGTTCCGAGGAAGGGGGCCGCTCCTTATGCTGATCGGGCTCCTTTTGGCCCTCCCCCAACAGATGATCGCCTGGCCCCTTTTCCGCGAGATGTACGCCATGGGCCTCCTCAACAGCCTCACGGGCTTGGTCCTCGCCCACAGCGCCTGGGGCCTCCCGTGGATGGTCTTTTTCCTCAGGGGATATATCGAGACCTTACCGGTGGAGCTCGAGGAGGCGGCCCGGATCGACGGGGCCGGGCGGTTCAAGACCTTCCTCTACGTGATCTTCCCCCTTATGCTCCCGGCGTTGGCTTCGGTGATGGTGCTCCAGTTTACTTGGGTGTGGAACGACTTCTTCATGGCGTTGATCCTCATCTTCGATCCGAACAAGATGGTCATCACCCAACAGATCCCGCTCCTCAGGGGACAATACCACGTGGACTGGGGGCTTTTGAGCGCCGGGGCGCTGATCACCATGTCGGTGCCGCTTTTGGTATTCGTCTTCCTGCAGCGATACTTCGTCCGTGGCCTCATCGGGGGCGCAGTCAAATAGCTCTTTTGCCACACGACAAAGGAGGCGATGTGGATGATCGAGAGATACATGCCGTACGCGGGGGAAAAGGCGATCGCCGAGCTCGTAGCCCTGGCCCGGAAGCTCCAGGGGCTCCGTGTGTTGCACGTGAACTCCACCTACCACGGCGGCGGGGTGGCGGGGATGCTGCGGAGCCTCGTCCCCCTGATGGATGACCTCGGACTCGAAGCCCACTGGATCCTCCTTTTCGGCGAGCCGAAGCTCTTCTCCTGCACCAAGAAGCTCCACAACGCCCTCCAAGGGGAGGAAGTCTTCCCGGATGAAGAGGAGCTCTCCACCTACTTCGGTGTTAACGAGTTCTTCGCCCGCCATGCCCCCATCGACCACGACGTGGTGGTGATCCATGACCCTCAACCCCTTCCCACCATCTCCTTCCGCAGGAAACGGGAGCCGTGGATCTGGCGATGCCACATAGACATCTCCTCCCCCAGCGAGAAAGC
>JALVLL010000130.1 GCA_027027485.1 Candidatus Bipolaricaulota bacterium
CGGGGGAGGCCTCATCCCCGGGGCGGTGGTCCTATTCGGGGGGGAGCCCGGGGTGGGGAAGTCGACCCTGCTCCTCCAGATCTCGGCCTCGCTGGCCCGGGAGGGCGGCCCGGTGCTCTACGTCTCCGGGGAGGAATCCGCCCCCCAGGTGAAGCTCCGAGCCGAAAGGCTCGGGATCGATGAGCCGAGGCTTTACCTCTTCGCCGAGCAGTCCCTCCCCCGCATCGCCGCCGCCGTGGAGGAGATCTCGCCGGTGGCCCTGGTGGTGGATTCGCTCCAGACCGTAATCGCCCGGGCCGATGGGGGGGAGCCCGGCGGTATCCAGCAGGTGAGGCTCGCGGCCTCGGAGATCACGCGGCTTTCTAAGCTCCGCGGCATGGCCTCGTTCCTCGTCTCCCACATCACCAAGGGAGGGGGTTTCGCTGGCCCCAAGACCGTGGAGCACATCGTGGACGTGACCATCTACCTCGAGGGCCTCGGGGAGACCGACCTCAGGATCCTGCGCTCGGTGAAGAACCGGTTCGGCTCCACCAACGAGGTGGCGGTCTTCCGGATGGGCGAGCGGGGGATGGAGGAGGTCCCGAACCCCTCGCTCTTCTTCCTCTCCCGCGAACGAGGCCCGAAACCCGGGGCGGCCATCGTTCCGGTGCTCGAGGGAACCCGGACAATGCTTGTGGAGGTCCAGGCGTTGGTCTCCCCCACCAAGTACGGCCCGCCCCAGCGGCGCACCCCGGGGCTAGACTACAACCGTGTCCTGGTGCTTCTCGCCGTCTTGGAACGGTATCTCGGGGTGCACATCGGGATGGCGGACGTGTACCTGGCGGTGGCCGGGGGCCTTGAAGTACGGGAGCCCGCGCTGGATCTCGGGATCGCCGCGGCGGTCCTCTCGAGCCTCTACAACAAGCCCATCTCCCCTGACACCGTGGTATTGGGGGAAATAGGGCTTTCCGGGGAGATCCGGCCGGTCAGGAAGGCCGAGGAGCGGCTGAGGGAAGTGGCACGCTTGGGCTTCCGCAGGGCCGTGGTTCCGGATCAGGAGCTCGGGGACGATTTGGGCTTAGAATTGACGAGGGTGCGAAGCGTGGAGGAGGCCGTGGAGGCGCTGGGGCTCGGTGGTTGAGGTGCTGAAGGACGAGTACTGGAAGATATTGGAGCGGACGGCGCCCGGGACCCCGCTGCGGGAGGCTCTGGACCGGGTGGTGCAGCTGGGGACCGGGGGGCTCGTGGTGATCGCCGACCGGGAGGTGGTGGCCCCCATTATCGCCGCCGGGTTCGAGCTCAACTCCCCCTTCACTCCCCAGGCCCTGGCGGAGCTCTGCAAGATGGACCGGGCGGTGGTGGTGGACGAGGACCTGAAGACCATCCTCTATGCCAACGCCCACCTCGTCCCCGATCCCACCATCCCCTCCGCCGAGACCGGGACCCGCCACCGGGTGGCCGAACAGACCGCCAAGCAGATAGAGCGCCCGGTGATCGCCATCTCCGAGGAGCGCAAGCGCATCACCATCTACTACAAGTCCTGGCGGTACGAGCTCAAGGACCCGGCGGTCCTCTCCTCCCAGGCTTACCAGGCCCTCCTCATCCTGGACCGCTACCGCAGGGAACTCCACGAGCTCCTCACGGAGCTTGCCCCCATGGAGTTCGAGCGCAAGGTCCCCCTGGATCACGTGGCCATGGTGATCCAGAAGGCGGTCCAGATGATCCACCTGGAGGAGGAGCTCAAGGCCCTCTTCGTCGAGCTCGGCAAGGAATCGAAGCTCCTGCAGCATCAGTTGCGGGGGCTCATGCGTGGGGTGCGGGAGACGTTGAAGCTCGTGATCATGGACTTCCGCAAGGACCAGCGCCGCCCCGTGGACGAGCTCCTCCGCGAAATCCTCGGCCTGGATCCCGAGGAGCTCTTGGTCCCCGAGGCCATCCTAAAGGTCCTGGGTTATTCGGAGGACGAACTCGAGCTCCCGGTCCCGTCCCGGGGGTTCAGGATCCTCTCCAAGATCCCCAGGCTCCCCCCATCCATCATCGAGCGGCTGGTGGAGGAGCTCGGTAGCCTCGACCAGATCGAGCGGGCCAACCCCAGGCAGCTCCAGCGCATAAAGGGGATCGCCGAGACCCGCGCCCGCACCATAAAGTCGGGCCTCGCCCGCCTGAAGAAGCGCTACGTTTCGGGAGGTCTGGAGTGATGATGGAGTCGTTGCGTTCCGCCGCCGATTTCCTGAGGGAATTGGGCCAGCCCGAGGTGGCCGTGGTATTGGGCTCCGGGCTCGGGGACGTCCTCCCCCTGGAGGATGAGAGGGTCGTCCGCTTCACCGATGTGCCCGGGTTCCCGAGGCCCACCGCCCCGGGACACAAGGGGGAGATAGCGGTGGGGAGGATCGATGGGAGGGAGGTCCTCGTCCAGCGGGGGAGGCTCCACTACTACGAGGGCTACTCCCCCGAGGAGATCGTCTTCCCCGTGAGGGCCTACGCCCTCCTCGGCGTTAAGGCCCTGGTCCTCACCAACGCCTCCGGGGGGATCGCCGAGGGCCTCGCCCCGGGAGACCTCGTCCTCATCAGGGACCACATAAACATGCTCGGCTTCAACCCCCTGCGGGGCCCGAACCCCGAGGAACTCGGCCCTCGGTTCCCGGATATGACCGAGGCCTACGACCCCGAGCTCAGGGAAGTGGCCTGGGAGGTGGCCCGGGAGCTTGGGATCTCCCTTCGGGAGGGGGTTTATCTCGCCACCATGGGGCCTTCCTATGAGACCCCCTCCGAGATCAAGGCCTTCCGCGCCTTGGGGGCGGATCTCGTGGGGATGTCCACCGTGCCCGAGGTGATCGCCGCCCGGCACGCGGGGGTGAGGGTCCTGGCCATCTCCTGTGTGACGAACCTCGCCGCGGGGATCGCCAAACATCCCCTCTCCCACGAGGAGGTCCTGGGGATAGGGAGGAAGAAGGCCGCGGAGCTCGGGGAGCTGATCCGACACCTGATCCCGCGTCTCCCGGTGTGAATGAGCCCCGCAAGGGTCTCCTTCGCGGTACATGGATCGAAAAAGGGCCCGGAATTACGCCGGGCCCTTTCCTTATTTGAGCTCTAGTCCCGTGAAACTAGCCGCAGCAGCCGGCTTCCTCGGAACCCGCGTACTTCTCGGGGTCCTTCTCGAACTCGGCCTTGCAGCCCGGGGCGCAGAAGTAGTAGGTTACCTCTTTGTACTCGGCCTTTGCCGGCGCGGTCTCCGGGTCCACCTCCATCCCGCAGACAGGGTCGATGGCCTTCTCCGCCATTCCACTCACCTCCTCCCTCCGAAAGCGGTTTCTATTGCCCGACGCACAGGTTCCCGGGGCGGGTAGTCCTTGAGCCCATCCGGATGACGGTATAGGCGACACCTCAATCCCCCACCGGCCAAAGCGGGCTCGATATCCTCGCCGTTCACCCTGACGGTGGGGGAACCCGGGAACCGGAGCTTCAGGGCATCTTCCTCGCTCCTCACCTCCACAGGGATTATCTCGGCTTCGACCCCCAGCTCCCCGACGGCCTCCCGGACCGTTTTCAGGGCCTTGGGGAAGCCGCGGCACCCCGGCGTGTAGAGGATCTCGATCTTGACCTTCATATCCTCGCCCTCCTCAGGAGGTTGGCGTTGGTGACCACCGTGACGGAGCTCGTGGCCATGGCGGCCTCGGCCAAAAGCGGGTGCATCCATCCGATCACCGCCAGGGGGATCATGATCACGTTGTAGAAGAAGGCCCAGAAGAGGTTTTGGGAGATCTTCCCGAAGGTGGCGCGGGAGAGCCTTATCGCCTCGGACACCTTGGCAGGATCCCCCGATACCAGCGTCACATCGCTCGATTCGATGGCGATATCGGTCCCGGTGCCGATGGCGATCCCCACATCGGCCTCGGCCAGGGCCGGGGCGTCGTTTATCCCATCCCCAACGAAGGCCACCCTCCCGAACTCCCCGCGCAACCTCCTCACCCACTCGACCTTCTCCCCGGGAAGGGCCTCGGCCACCACGCGGTCTATCCCCACGGACCGCGCCACGGCCTCCGCGGTGCGGCGGTTGTCGCCGGTGATCATCACCACCTCAAGCCCCAGGGCCTTGAGCTTCCGGATGGCCTCCGCGGCGCCTTCCTTGGGGGGATCCGCCACGGCGACGATACCCACGAGTTTCCCCTCCGCGGCCACGAGGACGGCTGTTTTGCCCTCCTCCTCCAGGGCACGGAGCTTTTCTTCCGCTTCGCCGATATCTATCCCCCGTTCCCGGAGGAACCTGCGGGAGCCCACGAGGACCGCCTTGCCCCCCACCCTCGCCTCGATGCCCTTTCCCCGGGCGCTCCGGAAATCATCCGGTTCGGGAAGCGGGATCCCTAAGGAGCTGGCCCGCTCGACGATGGCCCTGGCCAGGGGGTGTTCGCTTCGGCTCTCGGCGGACGCCGCGGCCGCCAACACCTCTTCCTCCGTGTGTCCCCCCAGGGGGATGACATCGGTCACTCGGGGCTTCCCCTGGGTGATGGTCCCGGTCTTATCGAGGATCACGGCCCGCACATCCTTCAGGGCCTGGATGGCCTCGCCGTTCCGGATGAGGATCCCGCGCCTTGCGCCCAGGGCGCTTCCCACGAGGAGCGCGGTGGGCGTGGCCAGCCCCAGGGCACACGGACAGGCGATGACCAGAACCGCCACCGCCGCGGCGAAGGCGCGGGTCAGGGGGGATCCCCCGGCGGCGACCCAGGGGAGGAATCTCCCCATCCGGATCAATGTCTCCCCGATCCCCGGGAAGAGGATCCACAGGAGGAAGGTGAGGGCGGCGATGCCGAGCACCGCGGGGACGAACCAAGATACCACCCGATCGACCAGGGCCTGGATCGGCACCTTGGTACCCTGGGCCTCCTCCACGAGCTTTATCACCCGGGCGAGGAAGCTCTCCTCGCCTACCCGCTTCACCTCCACCTTCAGGAAGCCGTCGGTGTTCACCGTGGCCCCGATCACCTCATCCCCAGGGCCCTTTAGAACGGGCATCGACTCCCCGGTGGCGATGGACTCGTCCACGTAGCTCTCGCCCTCGAGCACGACCCCGTCTGCCGGGATCTTCTCCCCGGGGCGCACGAGGACTATGTCCCCCGCCCGGAGCTCCCCCACCGGGACCTCGATCTCCTCCCCATCGCGGAGGACCCTGGCCCTATCCGGGGCGAGCTCCAAAAGTTCCCTTATCGCCCGGGAGGCCCTGCCCCGGGCGGTGGCCTCGATGAAGCGGCCGGTGAGGTGGAAGGCCATGATCATGGCCGAGACCCTGGCGTAGCTTTCCACGGGGATGGCGAAGGAGAGCGGCCCGGTGATGAAGGAAGCGGTGGATCCCAAAGCGATGAGGGAGTCCATGGTGGGGTGGAGGGAAACGAGGGCCTTGGTGCCCCGGGAGAGGGTCTCCCAGCCGGCCACGAAAAGGACGGGGACCGCGAGGACCACCATCCCCAGCCGGAAAAGGAATGAATTGGGCCAAGCTATCCCCAGGGACATCTCGGGGATCATCCAGGCGATGAGGGGGAGGGAGAGGGCCCAGGCGAGGACCATCCTCTTCCGCGCCGCCGCGGCCTCACGCTCGTGGATGTCCTCGATCTTATGCTTCCCCACCGAGGCCCGGTACCCCGCGGCCTCCACCGCCTCCACGAGTTCCCGTGGCGAGGTGAGGGTGGGGATGTAGGTTACCGTGGCCTTCCCCAACGAGAGGTTCACCTCGGTCCCAAGGACCCCTTCCACCTTCCGCAGCGCCCCCTCCACGTGGGCCACACATGAGGCACAGGTCATTCCCTGGACGGAGAGCTCGATCCTTTCGGTCTCGAGCTCGTATCCCGCCTTCTCCACGGCCCTGGCGAACTCCTCCAAGGGGATCTCCCGGGTGGCCTCCACCACCGCCTTCCCGGTGGCCACGTTCACCTTCACCTCGGCGATCCCCTGGAGCGAGGAAAGCGCCCCCTCCACGTGCGCCGCGCACGAGGCGCAGGTCATTCCCCGGATGGGGAGCACCAGTTTCTTCTTCATCGTCGCCGCCTTTTGAAAACGATTCTTGAAAGAATTTTAGCTTGACCACCCGATCCCTCAATTCCCACGCCCCACGATCCATCCCGCCTCCATCCCTTCTCCTTGATATCTCCACGGGATGGCCACAAAATCCCCGGTGACCGCGGATGGGCCAAAGGATCTTGGTTTTTGTCGTCTCCGTTTTGTCGTTGTATTACATCGCGGCGGCCGCTCCCTTCAGCTGTCGCGACCCCGGGACCACCGAGCTCCTGCAGGAGCTCTACCGCGAACTTATCCCCAAGGCTGGCGAGCCCACCCCCTACGGGATCCCCATCTCCTTGTGGAACGTGGAGAGGTTCGCGGGCTGGTTCTGGACGGTGACCTTGACCCCGATCCAGCGGGCGCTCCTCGGACGGGCCCTGGAGGGGCTCTCCTCGCCTGTCTGTCCAGGCGTTCCCTTGCTCTCGTGTTGCCCGAAGCGCACCGACGATAAGGGATGCATCCTGGTCCAGAGCGCCCTGGGCCTCGCCAAGTGGCTCATCGCGGAGAAGGGCTTCGGCGCGGAGTCGGTACGAGAGGAGGTCTCCCGCTGGCTCCGCTTCATCTTCCCCCTCTACACCCTCTCCCAGGCCCTGATGGAACGGGGCATCGACCCGAGGGCCTGTGGCTTGCCGGTTCCAGGGGTCTGTTACCGAGGCGGCCGAAGCGGGGGGGCATCCTACGGCTGTGAGATCGTCCCCGAGGGCAAGGGTGGGGGCTGAACCCATGTCCTTGAAAATCGACCGTTTCCTCATAAAAACTGGCCCCGCTATGAGAGCCCTTCTTCCGGCGGTCGCGGTCCTTGTGCTTTCGGTTTTCCCGGTTTTCCCCCAGCCGGCCCCGGAGGATATCGTCTCCGTGGTGGTCCCGGAGGCCGTCCGCATCCCCCGTGGTGGGGAGGTCGAGCTCGGGATCACGGTGGAGCTGAAGCCCGGCTGGCACATAAACTCCGCCGATACCCAGGGCGGTTTCCTCGTTCCCACTTCCCTGACATTCGAGCCCCCTGAGTTCATCTCGGTGGGGGACCCGATCTTCCCGGAACCCGTCCCTGTGGAAGTACCGTGGGCGGAGGGGGAGCTCGAGCTCTACGAGGGGAACTTTACGATCAGGGTGCCCCTGAAGGCCTCGCCCGAGGCCCCGCTCATGGCGGGAAGCTTTCGGGCCACCATCTCCTACCAGGCCTGCAGCGGTGAGGTATGCCTTCCCCCGACGGAGAAGTCCTTCGAGATCCCCTTTCAGGTGGTGGAATCCGGCGGGACTTCGCCTTCCGGCGCCTCCCCCTCGGGTGAATCCAAGGAACAATCCGCGGGAGGGACCGAGCAGGGCCCCGCAGGGCCGCCTCCCCCGGATGAGGAAAACCCCATCGCGAAGCTCATCGGGGAGAGGGGGATCCTCTTCGCCGTGGTGGTGGTGTTCGCCCTGGGGCTCGGCCTCAACCTCACCCCCTGTGTGTACCCCATGGTCCCCATCACCGTGGCCTACTTCGGGGGGATGAAGGGGGCGAGGACCAGGACCGCTCTGATCTCCGGCCTGGCCTTCGTGTTCGGGCTCTCGCTGGTTTACTCGGGGCTTGGGATCGCGGCCGCGGCCACCGGGAGGCTCTTCGGCGAGGCCCTACAGCGTCCCTGGGTCCTCTGGATCGCCGCCGGGGTGATGGTGGCCATGGCCCTGAGCTTCTTCGGGCTCTACCACCTCCGGGCGCCGGCCTTCATCACCCGCAGGATCCCCAAGGCCGGACGCGGGGGCATTCTCGGGGCCTTCATCATGGGGGCCTTTGCCGGCGTGGTGGCGGCGCCGTGCGTGGGCCCGGCCACCGTGGCCCTGCTTTCCTACGTGGGGATGTCCCAGGACCTCTTCCTGGGAGGGATCCTCTTCTTCGCCTTGTCGTTGGGATTCGGGAGCCCGTACGTGATCCTGGCCCTCTTCTCCCACAAGCTCTCGAGCCTTCCCCGGAGCGGCGTCTGGACCGTTTGGGTGGAGAGGCTCCTCGGGTTCGTCCTCCTCGGGCTCGCGCTTTACTTCCTGAGCCCTTCCCTTCCCCAAAAGGCCCTGCCCTGGATCGCTGCCGCCCTGGCCCTGGCCGGTGCGGCCTATCTGGGCACGTTCCGTTGGAGGCAGGGAGGGGTGGTGTTCAAAGCGGTGAAGACGGCGGTGGGGCTGGGGGGACTCGCGGTGGCGGTTCTCCTGGCGTTGCCCCAGCTCCTCCCCGCCCAAAGCGGGGCCCAGGCCGGAACCTCCCCCGAAGATATCGTCTGGGTGGAGTACGAGCCCGGCATCCTGGATGAACTCGAAGGCAAACCGGTGTTTATTTACTTCGACGCCGCCTGGTGCGCCTACTGCCGCAAGATGAAGCGGACCACCTTCGCGGACACAAGGGTAATCGAACTCCTGAGGCGGAATTTCCACACGGTCCATGTGGACCTCACCACCAGCACCCCCATCAACCGACCGGTCCAGATGAGGTTCTACGTGCGGGGCGTTCCCACCATGGTGGTCTGGGATCCCGAACGGAAGGAGATCATCTTCTATCGGCCGGGATACATCGGCCCCGATGAGCTACTGGAGGCCCTCAATGGCCTTCTGGAAAAGCTTTCCGGACGAAGCTGAAGAGGAGCTCGGGGGAAAGGAGCCAGCCCGTGATCCTCTCTTCCCAGGCTGCCTGAGCTTGGGGGTCGGTACCGTGGGCGGTCTCGCGGTCATACAGCTCCTGGATCTTCTCCAGCTGGCCAAGGGCGGTGTCGAATAACCCCTTGACCTGTGCTTTCAGTTTGGCTAGGGCTTCCTCAGCGGTCCTTCCCCAGCACGAGATCCCTTCCAATTCCATCAAGAAAAGCCCGCGGAATGCCTCGACGATATCCAGGTGCCCCTGCTCGTGCCTGAGCACCGCCGGGTTCTTGGCCCAGGGATGGACCCAGGAACGCTCGCGGAGGACGGAGACCTTCAGATCCGCGTGTTCCGATGAGGCGAGATAACCGTCGTTTCGGGGGACTAACGAGATCTCGTAGACTAGGTCAAGCGAATAGGCGATCCGGGCCGCCTCCTCCGTCCGGAAAGGGGGAGGTTCCCCGCGAAAATCGTCCCATGTGAGCACCAACCCGAGCCCGTTTGGACGGGGGCTTTCCGGGATCACCTCGAAGAAGAGAATGAGCTCCGCGGATCCCCCGCCACGGCGCGGCAGAAGCTCGAGCGCGGCCCTGCTCTTCCCGACCGGAGGGCTTAAGCGGAGGGCCCTCTCGGCATCTCGCCAGGGCTTGGGATCGGAGATCCAAGAGGCCCAAACGGGAAGGCCGCGAACCACGATACCCCGATTTTCCCCTTCGAAGCCCACGAAGACCTCTCCGCCCTGGCTCAGGGTACAGCTCAGCGTGCCCTGGCCTATTGCCTCGCAGCGGCCGCCCGCGGCCTCCACCCGGTACCGTATCTCCCAGGAGAAGGCCATTAACGGGAGAGAGAGGAGGAAAACCGCGATACCGAAAATCCTCATCCGCTTTCCCCGAGCTCGGGTATGGACTCCGGCCTCCCCTCCTCTATGATGCGGAGGAGCCTCTCGGCTCCCTCCCTTACCTCCGGCGAGAGGCCATCCCCCAGAGAGAGGTCTTTGGGCTGTATCCCGATGAAGACCACCCGGCAGCGTTCCCCCAACCGGGAAAGGAGGAAGGTAAGGGGCAATGAATGGGTGGATCCCCAGAGGGATTCCGCCCTCTCGGCCGGGATCCTTCGGATCTCTCCCGGCGGAAGCCCCATCTCCACCGCGTCCACCACCACCAAAAGCTCGGGCGATAGCCTCTCGATCTTCCCCAGGAAGTTCTCCGGGGCCTGGCGGGCGGGGATAGAGACCCAGCCCTCGGCCTCGAGGCGCTCGGCCACCCATACCCCCACGGCATCGTCCCGGGCCAGGGGGTTGCCCACGCCCAGAAGCACCTTCATCAGAGGAGGTTCTCGCGCAGGAAGGTCCGGAAGGGGTGTGCCATGGACCTCAGGGCCTCGGGTTTCTTTATGACGATGCGATGCCCCGGGAGGGAGACGATCCCGCGCTCCGCGAGGTCCGAGAGGATCCGGATCGCGGTCTCGGTGGAGATCCCGGCCATCTCCGCCAGCTCGGCCCGTTGGAGCTCCAGGCCTATGTCCAGGCCCTCACCGGTTTCGCGGCCGTAGGCCTTGGCGAGCTCCACCAGGACCCGGGCCACCCTCTCCTTGGCGGAACGGGAGGTGATCTCCACCAGCTTATCCCCGAAGGCCTTAAGCTCCCGGGAGAGCTTTTCCACGAGCCTGATCGCCACATCGGGGTACTTCCTCACGAAGGCGAGGAAATCCTCCCGGGGGATGAACATGAGCCTCGAGGGCTCCAGGGTCTTGGCGTAACAGGTGTAGGTCTCGCCGTCGAAGAGCGTCTTTTCCCCGAGGATTTCACCCGGTCCGAGGAGCTTGAGGATCCGCGAGTGGCCTCCCCGGGAACGCTTGGCGAGCTTCACCTTTCCTTGGCAGATGATGTAGAGGCCGAAGGAGGGCATACCCTCATGGAAGACCGTCTCGCCGGCCCCGAGCTCCAGAGGGCGCATCAGGGATCTCAATTCCTCCCAGGCCTGTGGGGGAAGCCCTTGGAACACATAGGAGCAACCCACCCGGCAATCGTCACAGGTCGTCCTCGGGCTCGACCGCGCGGTAGCTTCCCGCATCCCTATAACGTTTGTACCTCAGCCCCAGAAGCTCGTCCAGCGGGAGGCGCATCAGTTTGGAAAGGTGTTTCGATATGGCCTTGCGGATCGAGGATGCGGTGGCCTCGGGATCGTTGTGAGCCCCTCCCAGCGGCTCGGGGATGATCTCGTCGATCACCCCGAGCTCCAGGAGCTTTGGCGCGGAAAGGCCAAGGGCCTCAGCGGCCTTGGGCGCCGCCTTTTGGTCCTTCCAGAGGATGGCCGCGGCCCCCTCGGGGGAGATGACGGTGTAGACGGCATATTCAAGCATGAGTACCCTGTCGGCGCAGGCGATGGCGATGGCCCCGCCCGATCCCCCCTCCCCCACGATCACCGCCACGGTGGGGACCCGCAGGGAGAGCATCTTGTCGATGCATCCCGCGATGGTCCCGGCGATGTTGTGGGCCTCGGCCTCGACCCCGGGGTAGGCGCCGGGGGTGTCCACCAGGCTCACCAAGGGGAGCCGGAGCCTCTCGGCCAAATCCATGAGGCGCATGGCCTTGCGGTACCCGGCCGGTCCCGCCATGCCGAAGCGGTACCTGCGCTGCTCCTCGATCCCCCTTCCCTTCTGGTGGAAGAGGACGACCAGGGGGCGTTTCCCCAGCTTCGCGAGCCCCCCTCTCAGGGCGGGGTCGTCCCCGAGGAGCCTGTCCCCCCTCAGCTCGTAGAAATCATCGAAGACGAGCTCCACGAGTTCTATCCCCGTGGGGCGGCGCTCGTCCCGGGCGAGCTTCACCCGGTCCCAGTCCGAGAGGTTCGCGAAGTACTCCCGCTGGAGCTCCTGCAGCTTCCTCTCCAAAAGCTCCAGCTCGCCATGCAGATCCAGGCCATCCTGTTGGATGAGCCGCTTGAGCTCGGCGACCTTCTCTTCCAGGGCCTTCAGGGTGGACTCATCCACCATAACGCGCCCCCTCGAGGACGGAGAGGATACGGGCTAGCTCCTCTCGGAGTTTTTCCCGGGGGACCACCCTGTCCACGATCCCGTGGGCCAGGGCGAAGTAGTCGGTTTGAAAATCCGGGGGAAGCTTCTCGCGGGTGGTCTGCTCGATCACCCTCGGCCCGGCGAAGCCTATCTTGGTGCCCCGCTCGGCGATCACTATATCCGCCAGCGACGCGAGCGACGCGAGCACCCCCCCGGTGGTGGGGTAGGTGAAGACGGCGATGTAGGGGATACCGCTCTCCGAGAGCTTCCCGCGCACGAGCACCGTCTTCGGCATCTGGAGGAGGGCTATCACCCCCTCCTGCACCCGTGCCCCCCCGGAGGCGGCCACGAAGATGAAGGCACACCCGAGCTCCACCGCCCGCTCCATGGCC
>JALVLL010000131.1 GCA_027027485.1 Candidatus Bipolaricaulota bacterium
CCTTCCCGCTGCTCGGCCCCACCCCCGATGAGGGCCGGGCCAGGATCCTGGGGATCGTCCCCGAGCCGAGCTGTGGCTGTTATGTGACCGCCTGGTGCACGGTGGAGATCCTGCCGGCGTACGGCTGGTCCCCCTGTCCACCTTGCTGGATGGGCCCGTGTCCGCCCTGCCACGGTTGGTGGATGCCCCCATGTGCCTACCCCTGTGCTTGGGGCTGGTACATGGACGCGAGCGGGAACTGGTACACCTTCGTGGGCGAGTGTCCGGATAACGCCAGGATCTGCTGGTACTTCAAGGACGGCCGCTGGCAGATGAAGTTCAAGCTCTGCTTCGGGAGCGGCTGTCCCTGAAGGGATCGTGCGGCGCAAGGGCCCGCGGGGAAGGGGGCTGACCTCAGCCCCCTTCCTCTTTCGTGGCCGAAAGCAGTGCCTCCAGGGCGACCCCCCAGGACGCCAGGTACCTCTCCCAACGCGAAACGAAGATCCCCGATACGGGCCGGGCGAGCTCCAGGGCCACCAGCCACTTGTCCGGTGGTCTCTTCATGCGCTTCAGGAAAAGCCCCCGGTCCCAGAGTGCTTCCTCGGGGAAGGGATCTATCCCCCTCACCTCCCTGATCCCCGTCCCGGGCTCCAGCTTGAGGATGCTCCCCTCACCCTTGGGCCTCTTACAGGAGGCGATCAGGGCCTCCAGGGCCTCCCGGAGCCTGTCGGCGCCGTGGAGGGGGATCTCGGCGGCCTCGATAAGCCAGAGCTCCCTCTCGGCCCGCTCCATCCTCCTGATCCTGAGGAAGTCCGGGGGGTAGTACCCCGGAAGGGCCCGCACCCTCTCCCAACGCCAGCCGCGCCACCGCCAAAGGGGCATCTCCACCGAAATTTTACATCGCCAAAAACATTCCCTCCCCAGTGGGGGTTATCCTCCCCTGACCGGTGAGGGGATTATGTCGAAGGATTTCTGGGCCGAATTCGCGATTTTGGTCGGGATGGGCCTTTTCGGGATCCTGACCATGGCCGTTTATCCCGCCCTGCAGGCGGCCTCCTCGCGGGAGAAAGTGAAGGGCATGCCCCTCCCGGTGATCCTCCTCCTGCAGCTCTTCTTCAACGGGGCGATGGTGACGGTGGCCTCCTTCCTCGGGTTGAAGGCGGCCCGGGGGCTCGGCCTCGGCGCCCCCTACCTGGAACGGCTCCTCGGAGTGGAATATCCCGTTGGGTACCCCACGGCTGCTTGGCTCCCGCTGGCCCTCGGCTTCGGTGTCGCCGTGGCGGCGATCTCCCTGGCGGTGGACCGCTTCCTGGGGCCCGCCATCCTGGCCTCATTCTGGAGGAGCGCCCCCGCTTGGCAGCGGTTCCTCTTCGCCTTCTACGGGGGGATAACAGAGGAGATACTGATGCGGCTCTTCCTCCTCTCCGGGGTAGCCTACCTCTTGGTGAAGCTGGGGCTCGAGCGAGGGGCATCCCTCTGGACGGCCAACGCATCCGCGGCGCTCATCTTCGGGGCCCTGCACCTCCCGACCGCCTCCCGGATCGCTCCCCTGAGGGGTCCCCTCGTGGCCAAAGTCCTTTTCCTGAACGGCGTAGCCGGGCTGCTCTTCGGCTACCTCTACGTCGTATTCGGGTTGGAGGCGGCCATGGCCTCGCACTTCGCCGCCGACCTCCTCCTCCACGGGCTGGGAAGCATCGCCTTCGGCCCCGCCGTGGAGAAACCCCCTGCTTGAACCCGCGTCACGGGTATACCCACACCGGCGTGGTGAACCTCAGGTCCCCGGCCTCGGTGCGGAAACGGAAGGCAGCCATAAAGGCGGTCCATCCCCTTTGGGGCCTCGATATCTCTGCCCGGAAAAGCCCGGGCTCGACCCGGGGAAGCGGCTCCCCGGCCCAAGTGTCGTCACGGAAGTCCCTGTCCTCGCTTTCAGCCACCCAGAGTTCCGCCTCGGCCGGGGGAGCGCTTACCGCGACCGATAGCGCTACCGCATCGGACCCGAGCTCTAGCCCAGCGGACAGGGTCGGGATACCGGTGCCCAACGCCACCGCCCGGGCGAAGGAAACGAGGCCCTCCACGGTCCAGTGGCTCTCCAGGAGCGAATGCCCCGCGTTGGGGATATAGAGGACCCACTTCGGGTCCGGTAGCCCCTCGAGGTAGAGGTGCAGTGCGGTGATGGGCCAGTAGGCATCGTTCGTACCGAGCATGATGAGCTTGGGCATGGTGAGGCGGAAGCGGTAGGTGTAGGGGTCCACCATCCAGAGGAGCCTGGCCATGTGGGGGTCCCCCATCACGTCGAAAAGCCCCTGGGCCACGTAAGGGGAAAGCTTATGGGAAAGCTTCCCCCAGAAGAACCGCTGGTGGGCGATCTGGGCGGGGATGTTGAGGATGTCGAAGACCATGGGGACTATCCCCCGCACGAGGTCCGGTTCCGCCGCGGCGGCGAGATACGTGGTCCAACCGCGCTTGGATCCCCCGGCGAGGATGAAGTCCACCCCT
This sequence comes from Candidatus Bipolaricaulota bacterium, assembly GCA_027027485.1. Taxonomy (GTDB): domain Bacteria; phylum Bipolaricaulota; class Bipolaricaulia; order Bipolaricaulales; family Bipolaricaulaceae; genus JALVLL01. Next base: position 2,476 of record JALVLL010000131.1, read on the forward strand.
TCGGTCCCGATGAGCTCTGGGGCCAGGGCCTGGATCGCTTCCATGGCGGCCACCGCGGCCCGTGTCATGGGGAAAAGGAGGGGCCACTCCGGGTCGCCTTCCTCCAGATAACGCCGGAAGGTATAGGCTATGAGGGCGTCCTCCCGCAGCCCAAAAAGGGGCTGTACCGGCACATCGAACAGGACTCCCAGGGGCATCGCCAGGGACTCCGCCATCTGCACGCCGTAGAACTCGAGGCCGGGTTTATAGCTTCCGGTGATGAAAAGGACCACTGTATCCCTGGTCTCGGGCTCCGAGGGGAGGTAGAGGAAAAGCCGGTGTTCCCAGGGGATATCCCTCCACACCTGGGACCTCAGGGTGATCGGCTGGACCTCAACCCCGCCGAGCTCCTTCGGGGTGCCGAGCTCCCAGGAGGCCCCTCCGCGCCTCGCTTCGAGGTAAGAGAAGAACTCGCCCGGGAATTCCCCGGGGAACGCCGGGAAAAGCGCCACAGCGACCGCTAAGAAGGCGAACACCGCACGGGGCCTCACGACGCCTCCTCGGCGATGGCGAAGAAGGAATCGGGATCGAGCGAGGCCCCGCCCACCAGAGCCCCGTCGATATCGGGGAGTTTCAGGAAATCACCGGCATTGCCCGGCTTCACCGAGCCGCCGTACTGGATCCTTACCTTCTGGGCCACATCTCCGAAGCGTTCCGCGAGCCAGCCGCGGATCGCGGTGGCCATCTCCTGGGCATCCTCGGGGCGCGCGGGGACCCCGGTCCCGATGGCCCACACGGGCTCGTAGGCGATCACCACCTGGGAGGCCTCCTCGGCCGAGAGGACGCCCAGGGCGGCGGAGAGCTGCCCCTCCACCACTTCCCATGCCCTCCCGGACCGCCGCTCCTCGAGCCGTTCCCCCACACAGAGGATGGGGGAGAGGCCTGCATCCAAAACGGCCCTCACCTTCCTCGAGATGAACTCGTCCGTCTCACCGAAGATGTGGCGTCGTTCGGAGTGCCCCACGATCACGTAGGAGATCCCGTGCTCGATGAGCATCGGCAGGGAGACCTCCCCGGTGAAGGCACCCTTCGGCTCGGGATGGGCGTTTTGGGCGCCCCATTTGATGGGCGTCCCCGAGAGCTCCTCCCGCACCACATGAAGCGCCGTAAAAGGCGGGAAGATCACGAGCTCCACGGGGAAATCCCGGGGGACGAGCTCCCGGAACCTGCGGCAGTACTCCCGTGCCTCGGCCTGGGTCTTGTTCATCTTCCAGTTCGCCGCCACGATGGGGGTACGCACATCTCCTCCTTTCCGTTGTCGTCTCCCGTTCACAGGGCTTATGATAACGGGAACTCCATCATGGGAAGGGGGAAGTCGGTGCCGGGGGAAAGGAGGCCTTCGGGAAGGGGCAGCCCGTGGTTCCAGATACTCATCTCGGTGTTGTTCGGCGCCGTCCTTCCCTTGGTAGCCCGGGATCTCCCTTCCCTCTTCAAGGGGGTACACATGAGCTTGATCGGGATAGCGGCCGTCGTGGCCATCGTCATCCTCTTCCTCGCGAGCGCCATAAAGATCGTGAGGGAGTACGAGAGGGGCGTGATCTTCCGTTTGGGGAGGCTCGTGGGGGCCAAAGGACCCGGGCTCTTTTTCATCATCCCCGTCGTGGACAAGATGGTGAAGGTGGACCTGCGTACCATCACCCTGGATGTGCCGCCCCAGGAGGTGATCACCCGGGACAACGTCCCCATACACGTGAACGCGGTGGTCTACTTCCGGGTGATGAACCCCACCGACGCCGTGGTGCAGGTGATGGACTTCATCGAGGCCACCCGCCAGATCTCCATGACCACCCTGCGATCGGTCCTGGGCAAGGTGGAGCTCGATGAGATCCTCTCCGAGCGCGAAAAGCTCAACCAGGAGCTACAGCGGATCATCGACGAGCACACCGATCCCTGGGGGATCAAGGTGATCACGGTGGAGATCAAGGACGTGAAGATCCCGCAGGAGATGCAGCGGGCCATCGCCAGGCAGGCCGAGGCAGAGAGGGAGCGCCGCTCCAAGGTCATCAACGCCGAAGGGGAACTGCAGGCCGCCGAGAAGCTCCGGCAGGCCGCTGAGATCATGCAGCGATCCCCCGGGGCCCTGCAGCTGAGATACCTGCAGACCCTCTCCGAGATCGCCACCGAGAACGCCACCACCGTGGTATTCCCCGTGCCCATAGATCTCCTCTCGGCCCTGCGCGGCCCGGGAAGCTCCCGGGGAGAGGGGTAAGGCCGAGGCCTATGAGGATCTGCGTTTTGGGGAGCGGCTCCGCGGGGAACGCGGTCCTCGTGGAGGGGCCCAAGGGATACCTCCTCGTCGACGCCGGCTTCTCGTGGCGGGAGATAAAGTCCCGGGCCCGGAAGGCGGGCTTCCCCCTTGAGGGAGTGGAGGCCCTGATCCTCACCCACGAACACGCCGACCACGTACGGGGGCTTAGGACCCTCTACCGCCGCGGGACGGCCATCATCGCGAGCCCCGGGACCCTCAAGGCCCTGGGACACCGCTTCCGTCGAGCGATCCCCTTGAACGGCGAGGTAGAGGCCGTCGGGATCAAGGTCCGCTCCTTCCGGGTTCCCCACGACGCCGCCGAGCCGGTGGGGATCGTACTGGAGGGAGAGAGGAAGGCAGTGGGGATCGCCACCGATCTCGGCGAGGCTCCGGGACGGGTGATAGAGGCCCTGGAGGGATGTGAGGCACTGATATTTGAGGCCAATCACGATCTCGAGATGCTCCTTTCGGGGCCATACCCATGGGCGCTGAAGCTGAGGATCCTGGGCCCTTTGGGGCATCTTTCCAACGACGCCGCGGGCTCGGCCCTGTCCCTCCTCGCCGAAAACGCCCGCCACGTCTTCCTGGCCCACATCTCCCAGGAAAACAACCGGCCGGCCCTGGCCCTGGAGACGGTGGCGCGGTACTTGGACCGCTGGGACGGCCACCTCTACCTCACCTACCCGGATCGTCCCGCCGCGCCCCTTGAGCTCGCCTGAAACTGTGCGCCGGATCGGCCTTCCGCCCCTTTGGCCTATAATTGCCCCGTATCCTTTCCCGACGAACCTTGGCCCCGAACGACGTTGGAGGCACGGATGATCGACCCGGTGGAGTTAGCGGCGCAACTGGTGAGGATAAAGAGCCTTTCTGGAGGGGAAGGCGAGATCGCCGACTTCCTCGTGAAGACCTTGCGGCGTTTCGCCGCAGTGGAACGGGGCCCCCTGGGCGCGGTGATCGCCGAGATAAGGCGTGGCGAGGGCCCCACCGTCGTCTTCGAGGGGCATATGGATACCGTGCCCGCGGGGGACGAGGCCGCCTGGTCGGTGCCGCCCTTCTCGGGGAAGGAGGAGAAGGGCTATATCTGGGGACGCGGGGCCGTGGATATGAAGGGGGCCATCGCCGCCCAGATCGCGGCCGCATCCTCCATGCGGGAACACATCAAGGGGACCCTTTACTTGGTGTACGTGCCCCTGGAGGAGTACGCCGAAGGGATGGTATTCGAGCGGGTACTGGACCTCCTCGATGTACCGGATCTCGTCGTTCTCGGGGAGCCCACGGACCTCAGGCTCGCCGTCGGCCACCGAGGGCGGGTCGTGATAAAGGTCCTGGCCAGGGGGAAATCGGCCCACGCCTCCATGCCGAAACTCGGGAAGAACGCCATCGGGGTCATGTTCCAGGAGCTCCCCAAGGCCATGTCCAGAAAACTCCCATCGGATCCCCTTCTCGGCCAAGGCACCCACGCGGTAACCTCCATCTACACTCCCACCTGGGGGCCCATCATCCCGGACCGCTGTGTGGCCGAGATCGACCGGAGGATCGTGCCCGGGGAGACCAGGGACTCGGTGCTGGAGACCTACAGGAACCTGGATCTCGAGGTGGCCATCGCCCGGGAGGAGCTCCGCTCTTACACCGGGGAGACGATCACGGTGGAGCACTTTTACCCGGCGTGGTATTTCGATCCCTTCGAAGGATTCGTCCAGTGGGCCTGGCACGCCCTGGACCACCCCCCGTTCAAGGTCTGGACCTTCTCCACCGATGGCGTCGCCTCCGCGGGGATATATGAGCTCCCCACCATAGGCTACGGCCCCGGGGACGAAGCCCTCTCCCATCAGGTGGACGAGCGGGTGTCGGTGGGGGATATCGCCCGGGCCGCCGAGGGATATAAAAAGCTCCTCAAGCGCATGGAGGACCTCCCCAAGGCCCTCATCAAGCGGGAGCCCCTGAGCCTGATCCAGCGTCCGGAAAGGGAAGACGTATGAACGGGGCCCTGAGCCTTCGGGGAGTGGAGAAGTCCCTCGGGGGAAGAACCGTCCTCAAGGGGATCTCCTTCGATGTCCTGCCGGGGGATGTGTTCGGGTATTTGGGCCCGAACGGCGCCGGGAAGACCACCACCATCCGGGTAATCCTGGGATTGCTTTCCCCGGATGCCGGCGAGATCCTCATCCTCGGCGAACGCGCGGACCGCGCCATCCGGAGGAGAATCGGCTTTGTCCTGGAGAACGACGGGATCATAGATGGGCTCACCGTAAAGGAGAACCTGGAGCTTTTCGCGAAACTCTACGGGATCATCGTGCGCGAGATGGGGGAAGTCCTCGAGCTCGTCGGGCTTGGGGGCAAGGAAAGGGAGCGGGCCGGGACGCTTTCCAAGGGGATGAGGCGGCGTTTGGCGCTGGCCCGGGCCCTGATCCACGACCCCGATCTCCTTATCCTCGATGAGCCCACCTCCGGCCTCGATCCCACCGGTCAGATCGAGATCCGGGAGCTCATCGTGGAGCTTTCCCGCCGAGGGAAAACCGTTTTCTTGAGCTCCCATAACCTGGACGAGGTGGAGCGGATCTGCAACCGGATCGCCCTCATCCACCGTGGCGAGATCGTCCTCCAGGGAGCCGTGGAGGAGCTCCGCCGCGGCGGAACCGGTTACGTGGCGGACCTTTCCTCCGAGCCCCCGCCCGAGGCCATCGAGATCCTGAGGGCTGAACCGGACCTCGGGTTCCTGGGACACCGCGGGAAGGAGCTCCTCTTCGACCCCGAGGGGGATCGGGGGATCCCGAGGATAGCCGAAGCCCTCTCACGCCTCGGCCTGGAAATAGAGGCGATCCGGAGGAGGAGGGCTTCGCTGGAGGAGATCTACCGCCGGGTCCTCGGGGAGGCGGAGGGGTGAGGCACCTTCGGGCGTTGGCGTTCCATTCCCTGAGGGCAAACCTGCGGCACCGTCAAGGTCTTTTCGCCGCAATGGCCCTTCTCGTGGCCATCGTCCCCGTGTTCCTCGGCATGCAGGACACGATCTCGAAGATCCTGAAAAGCGGGCCGTTGGACCTGGTGAGGCCCCATGTGACCGATGCCATCGGCCTCTCGGGGTATCTCGTGGCGCTCCTCTGTGTGGTCTTTCTGGGGGTGATGCTCGGCATAGGCCCCCTCACCCAGGAGAAGGCCAAGGGGGCGTTGGAGGCGCTCCTCGCTACGCCCGTCTCGCCCTGGACGGTGTGGTGGGGTAAGTTCCTGGGTGGTTACCTCCCTTCGGTATTCATCGGGATCCCCTCGAGCCTGGGGGTCATCTGGGCCCTCGAGGCGGCGGTCATCGCTCCATCGGTAGGGCGAACCCTCCTTCCCACCGAGATAGTCGCCGTGGTGGTCATCGGGGTCCCCATCTTGGGCCTCGGGATCGCGGCTTTGGTGAACCTACTGGGCCTCATCCTCCCGAACCCCAACATGGCGGCCTTGGGGATGGTGCTGGTGGTTATCGCCGTCTCCAACGCCCTTCCCCCGGCGGGGATAGGGTTCTCAAGCTGGGCCTTCGTCTCCGCCAACGCCGGCGTAGGCATCGCCGTACTGCTCATCTCCCTGGCCCTCGCCTCCCGCCTCCTCACCAAGGAGAGGATCGTCCTCAGCGCCCGACGGATCTGATCCCCCTCAGATCTCCACCCCTTCCTTTAAGGCCACGGAGACGATGCTTATCTCCCGGGCCTTCCTTTCCAACTCCTCAGGGGTGTAAGGCAATACCTCCAGCCTCAGGTCCCCGTCCCAGAGCCGGGCGATGCGCCGAATGCGCTCCAGGAAGTACATGCCGCGGAAATCCTCGGAAATCACGATGAGATCGATGTCGCTTGTTCTCAGGTGATCGCCCCGGGCCCGGGAACCGAAGAGGATCATGCGCTGGATGCGGAATTCCCGGGAGAGCCTTTCCTTGAACTTGAGAAGCTCCTCCATCAGCCGATCTTCCGCAGCTCCTCCTCCACCCATCGCAGCACCTCTTCCGAGCGCCGGATGTAATCTTCCAGGATTTCGGGGCCGTACAGCGCGGCGGGGATCTCGTCGGTGGCATTGGGGTAACGGGAAACCACGTATTCGGCGGTAAGCTCCTTGAGGAAACGATGGTAACGTTGGGGGACCTCTAATTTCCGGGCCAATGCGATGGGGGAATGGGTGCGCCCCGGAAGCTCCTTTTCCCGGGCAAGGTAGAGGGCCTTCAAAGCCTTTTCCACCGCTTGGTGGCAGAAAAAGGCCGCTGCGTAGTATTTATTTCCCGATGCGTTGTATTTAGCCATATCGAGGTCCTCCAAGGCTTGCTTCCACCACTTCGCCGCCTCTTCGCGCATCGCCAAGGATCGTACCCGAGATCGCTGATCAAAACAGCTCACTTAACAACCAGAGGATCACGGTTTTATCGGCCGAGGAAGAGGCGAGGAACTTCCCGTCGGGACTGAAGGCGACGCCGGTCACGGGCTTTTTGTGTTCCTTAAGGGTTGCGAGAAGATCTCCGGAAGCGGGATCCCAGAGGATGACCGTCCCGTCGCTGCAGGCCGAGGCGAGGACCTTCCCATCGGGGGAGAAGGCCACGTCGTTCACGTACCAACGATGCCCCTTGAGAACCCGAAGTAAGGTCCAGGAACCCACCTCCCAGAGCTTCACCAGGTAATCCGCGCCACACGTGGCGAGGAACTCCCCGTCCGGGGAGAAGGCCACCCCTCGGGCACCGCTTTCATGTGCGGAAAAGGCCTGGACCGGAGCCCCTGAGCTTGTTTCCCAGATATAGACGTTGCCATCCTTGGACGCGGCGGCTAGGCACCTCTCGTCCGGGGAGAAGGCCAGATCCCGTACTTCATCTTTGGGACCCGAAAGGAGATAAAGCCGTTGGTAGCCATCGGAAGAAACCGACCAGACCTCGACCTTTCCGGATGCCGCTCCCGCCGCGAGGAAGTTCCCTTTCGGGGAGAACACCACCGACAACAGGGCCCCGGCGTGGGATTCAAGCACCTCGCAGTCCCCGAAATCCACGTCCCAGAGCCGTACCGCCCGCTCCATGGGGGCAACCGAGGCGATGGTTTCGCCATCGGCGCTGAAGGAGACGGCCATTACCCGGTCGATGGAGCCCTTGAAGGGATAGACCTCCAACCCGAGCTCCACATCCCACAGGCGCACGACCTTATCGAAACATCCCCCGGCGGTGACGATGTATTTGCCGTCCGGAGAGAAATCCAATCCCCAAATAGGGCCCGTATGCCCGGTGAGGATCCCGTAGGGCTCCTGGGAAAGCCCGACCAACGGGGTGAGAAGCAACGCCACCGCCCACAATCCCCTCATCCTGCACCTCCTGATGGGTCCAGTCTGGAACGTCACGAAACGATAGTAAACCGCAAGGAGTCGACGAAAACCCCGTCCACAAAGATCCTTACCCTCGGTTAAGAGACCTTGCCATCCCGTGGCCAACCGATCTCCAAGATCTCCTTTTGTTTTTCTGCGTCTAAATCTTTTTGGATCCTTTTGCTCCATTATACATCCACCACACAGCCCCCCGCTCCCCAGGGTTTCAGGGGGCCCCATGGCCCGATAAGGTCCCTTGGGGGCCTGCCAGGAGACATCCTTTTGGTCAACACGCACGAGGAAGGGAATCGGGAACGATTTGGGTTAAACTAATTAGATCTTCGCTCCGAGCTCCAACCTCGGAACCAAGGAGGCATTACATGGAGAGGACACTCGTGCTTCTCAAGCCGGATGCCGTGCAGAGGAGGCTTTTGGGGAGGATCATCTCCCGGATCGAGGAGAAGGGCCTGAAGATCGTGGCCATGAAGATGATGAAAGTCACCCGGGAGCTCGCCGAACGCCACTACGCCGAGCATAAGGAAAAGCCCTTCTTCGGCGAGCTCGTCTCCTTCATCACCTCCGGGCCCATCGTGGCCATGGTGGTAGAGGGGCCCAAGGCCATCGAGACGGTGAGGAAGATGATGGGGAAGACCGACCCCCTGGAGGCGGAGCCGGGCACCATCCGCGGCGATTACGGCCTCTCCATCACCATGAACTTAATCCACGGCTCCGACTCCGAAAAGACCGCGGCCAGGGAGATCCCCATCTTCTTCGCCGAGGACGAGATCTTGAGTTACGATATCGCCGATTCCCGTTGGCTTGGAGGGTGAAGATGGAGCTTCCGGCCCGTTACGACCCGCGGAAAGTCGAGGACAGGATCCTGAAGTTCTGGCTCGATAGCCGCTTCTGGGTGGCGGATCCCAAGAGCCCCAAGCCCAAGTTCTCCATCGTCATCCCCCCGCCCAACGTCACCGGCCGCCTCCACATGGGCCACGCCCTCAACAACACCCTCCAGGACATCGTGGTCCGCTACAAGCGTATGGACGGGTATGAGGTCTGCTGGTACCCGGGCACCGACCATGCCGGCATCGCCACCCAGAACGTGGTGGAACAGGAGCTCGCCAAGGAGGGCCTCACCCGCCATGACCTCGGGCGGGAGAAGTTCCTGGAGCGGGTCTGGGCCTGGAAGGAGAAGTACGGCAATGAGATCATCGAGCAGCTAAAGTCCCTGGGGGCCTCGTGCGATTGGTCCCGGCTCCGGTTCACCCTGGATCCGGGGTTCTCCCGGGCGGTGCGGGAGGCATTCGTCCGCTTCTGGGAGGAAGGGCTCATCTACCGCGGCGATTACATGATCAACTGGTGTCCCCGCTGCGGGACCACCCTCTCCGACATCGAGGTGGAGCACGAGGAGGTCCAGGGGCACCTCTACTATATCCGCTATCCCCTGGAAGAAGGGGGACATGTGGTGATCGCTACCACCCGCCCCGAGACCATGCTCGGGGATACCGCCGTGGCGGTGAACCCCGATGACCCCCGTTACAAGGACCTCATCGGGAAGACGGCGATCCTCCCCATCATCGGGAGGAGGCTCCCCATCATCGGGGCCCCGGAGGTGGACCCCGAGTTCGGGACAGGGGTCCTCAAGGTGACCCCGGGCCACGATCCCGTGGACTTCGAGATCGGGAAGCGCGAGGGGCTCCCCGTGGTGAACATCCTCAATCCCGACGGGACCATCAACGAAAACGGCGGCCCCTTCGCCGGGATGGACCGCTACGCCGCCCGGGAGGCCATCGTGAAACGCCTGGAGGAGGAAGGGCTCCTCGAGCGGATCGAGCCCTACCGCCACGCCGTGGGCCACTGCTACCGCTGCCACACCCCGGTGG
>JALVLL010000132.1 GCA_027027485.1 Candidatus Bipolaricaulota bacterium
CCCCAGGCCCCCGAACCCATTGGGGAAGGGATCGGGGCGGGGAACACCCCGGGCTCCGCGGCTTCCCCGGGGCCCGTGCCGCCCGCCCCGGCCGGGGGGGATCTCCCCCAAAGCGGATCCCGGGAGGCCGGTGCCGGGGACGCCCCAGGGGAAGAGGGGCTCTTCCGGGAGGGGGAACGGCCCGAGGAGCCCCGAGTGCCTTCGCTACCCTCTCCCGAGGACCTGGAGAGCCCCTGGGACAAGCTCATCGCCACATGCCTCCGGGAGCGGGCCTCGGTGGCGGCGTTCCTCCTCCCCGCCGAGGCCGACTTCCGCGACGGGATCCTCACCATACGCCTCCCCGAGGGGTACGGGTTCCACTACGAGATGCTCCGGGAGCCCGGGACCGCGGCCTTCGTGGAGCGCCTCGCCCGTCGGTTCTTCAGCCCGCTCCTTTCCGTGCGGATAGAATACGCCGGCCGCCGCGGGGAGAAGCTTTCCCTGGAGGAGGCGGCGGAACTCGCGGCCCGGATCTTCGAGGGGAAGATCCTCAAGGAGGGGAAATGAAGGGCTTCGGCGATCTGAGGAAGCTCATGAGGGAGGCCCAGCGCCTCCAGGCGGAGATCGAGGAGAAGCAAAGGGAGCTCGAAGAGATGGAGATCGAGGCTTCCGCCGGGGGAGGGGCGGTTTCCGCGGTGGTGAACGGGCACGGGGAGCTCAAGCGGGTGAGGATCTCCCCCGAGGCGGTGGATCCCGATGACGTGGAGATGCTGGAGGACCTCGTGGTCTCGGCGATCCAGGAGGCCCAGAGGAAGGCCAGGGAGCGGGCCAAGGAGGTAATGGGAGGCCTGGCCGGGGGCATCGGCTTTCCGCCGGCATGATCCAGCCCCTTGAGGACTTGATCAAAGCCCTATCGCGCCTCCCCGGGATCGGGAGGAGGTCCGCGGAGAGGATCGCCTTCTTCCTCCTCAACCGTCCCCGGGAGGCTGCCGAGCTCTCGGCCCTCATCCGCGGGCTCCAGGAGCGGGTGAAGAGGTGCCCCCGCTGCTTCAACCTCTCGGAAGGGGGACTCTGTCCCATCTGCCGCGATCCGGGCCGGGACCAGGGGCTCATCTGTGTGGTGGCCAGACCCTGGGAGATACAGAAGATCGAGCGCACCGGGGAGTACCACGGGCTTTATCACGTGCTGGGAGGCCTGATCTCCCCGGCTGAGGGGACGGGACCCGGGGATTTGACCATCGAGGAGCTGGTGAGGAGGGTCAAGGAGGAAGGGGTGCGCGAGGTGATCCTGGCCCTGGAGCCCAAGCTCGAGGGGGAGCTCACCTCCATGCATATCCTGGAGAAGCTGAAGCCCCTGGGGGTGAAGGTCACCCGGATCGCCCAGGGGATCCCGGTGGGAAGGGATCTTGATCTCGCCGATGAGGTCACGTTGGGGAAAGCCCTCAAGGGGCGGACCCCGCTTTAGCGGCGGATCACGGCCCCAAAGGCGACGGCCCGTTTCCCGTGGGTCTCGAGCTCACCGAGCTCCGTGATCTCAAGCGCGAGGCCCTTTCCCTCGCAGGAGGCCGCGATGCGGTCCCTCAGGGTCCCGAAATCAACGTCCCCGATCAGGATCTCCCCGCCCCCGCGCACCAGGTGCATCGCCTTCCCCAAGAAAAGCCCCGGGTCGTCGAGGTCGTGGAGGACGTAGAGGAGGACGGCATGGTCGAAGGGGCTTTTGGGCCGGTACTCCAGGAAGTCGACCGCGTGGAACTCCACCGGGAGACCAAGCCTCCCGGCGGCCTTTTCCGCCGCCTCGAACCTCACCTCCCTGTCGATCCCCACCACCTCCTCCACCCCTTCCTTGGCCGCGAAGTAGAGGGTGAAGGCGCCGGTGCCGCAGCCGATATCGATCACCTTCCCCGAGAGCCTCTCGCGGATCATCCGGGCCATCCCGAGCCTGATCAGGTGTTCCCCCATCCGCTTCCCCATGGAGGCCAGGGCCGACCCCAGGACCCAGAAGAGGAGCTCCTCCCCGGCCCCTTGCCCCCGGGCCGCCGCGAAGGCCTGGCGGAAGAACTCCCGGAAGAGCTCAGCCTCCCCTACCACCCTCTTCCTCCACCGTCAGGGCCACGATGGCGAGATCCCTACCCTCAACCACCTCGACCCTGGCCCCGCATTCGGGGCATGACAGCACCGGGATCCGGAAGTGACGGTCTCCCTCCCCGATATACCGCGCGTTCCCCTCGAAACCGCACCTCGGGCACCGCACCCGCACAGGCACGAGCTCTATCGAGAGCTCCGAGCCCGAGAGCTCGGTCCCCTCGGTGATGATCCTCCAGGCCTCCTTAAGGGCCTCGTGGGAAAGGGAAAGCAACTCCCCCTGCCGCACGTGCACCAGTTTCACCTTCCCCGCCGGGGGATCCCCGGCGAGCCGGGCCCGCAGGGCCTCGAAGAGGGAGAAGGCCAGGGAGTACTCGTGCATCAGAATCCCAGGGCCGAAAGGATCTCCCCTATCCCGCGGCCGCTTTTGGCGCTGGCGAGGATCGCTTTCCCGTGGGGGTTTATCTTCCCGTAGTCGGCCACGATCCGCTTGGGATCCACCCCCACCGTGAGGGCGAGGTCCACCTTGTTCACCACCAGTACATCGGTCTGGGCGAATATCTTGGGGTGTTTGCGCACCATGTCCTCGCCCTCCGTCACCGATACCACCACGATCTCCATCTCGGTCCCCAGGGGGAAGTCCGCCGGACACACCAGGTTCCCCACGTTCTCGATGAAGAGCACGTCCAGCTTGTCCAGGGGCAACCCCTCCAGGGCGTGCTCCACCAGGTGCGCGTCCAGGTGGCACTGGTCACGGGTGTTGATGTTCACGGCGGGGATCCCGGCCTCGATGAACCTGCGGTAGTCGTCGTCCCCGGCCACGTCGCCGGCGATGGCCCCCACCCTGAGGCCCCTTTCCCGGAGGGCCTCGGCGAGCTTCAAGATCAGCGATGTCTTCCCCGAGCCGATGGCGCCCATCACGTTGAAGGCCCTGATGCCCCGGGAGGAGAGGAGCTCGTAGTTCTTGCCCGCGAGCTCGAGTTGCTTCCGCAATATGTCCTCGTAGCCCAGATTTATCTCGTGCATGGCAAGGGTTAAGGTAAGCCCCCCTCGGGGAGGGCTCAAGGCCGCGGGAAAATATCACTCCATAAGGCATCTTTTGAACGAAAGATTTGCCTTTTCGGGCTTCCTCGTTGTATATTTCATCCCACCATGCACAGGTTGGCGGCATGGGCAGCGAGTGCTCTGGGGATCTATTTGGTCTATTTGCTTTTGACCATCGGGACAGGGTCCTTGGGCGCCTGGTCGCTGAGTGAGCTCATCGCCGGAGCGGTGATCGCCGCCTTGGGCGCCATCCCCGTGGCCCGCTTCATCGTCAAGCGGGGCGATATCAGGTTGCTCCAGCCACATCGGTGGTTCCTCTTCCTCTTTTACGCCGTGGGCCCCTTCTTTCTGGCCATGGCCCGGGCGAATATCGACGTCGCCTATAGGGTGATCACGGGGAAGATCAAGCCGGGGATCGTGCGCTTCAACCCCGGCCTCTACACCGATTTCGGGAGGACCCTCCTCGCCAACTCCATCACCTTGACCCCGGGTACCCTCACCGTGGACGTGGACGACGACACCGGGGATTTCTACGTTCACTGGATCTACGTGAGGAACCCGGAGCCCCGGCCCGAGGAGGTGTGCGGGGCCTTCCCCAGGTGGGCCAGGAGGATCGCGGGATGATCGCGGAGCTTGGGTACTTGGTGGCGGCGACGTTCTTGGTGGCTTACGCCTTGGTGAGCATGGGGCGGCTCGCCGCCGGTCCCACCGTGGCGGACCGGGCGGTGGCCCTGGACACCATCAACACCCTGGTGGTGGCGTCCATGGTGGTGCTGGGTGTGGCCTTCGGTCAGGTGATCCTGGTGGACGTGGCAATCGTCTACGCGCTGCTTTCCTTCATCGCCACCCTCTACATCGCCCGGTATCTCGAGGGGGGGCTCAAATGAAGGTCTTTTTGTACCTTCTCCTCGCCGTGGGGACGGTCTTCAGCGGCCTCGGGGCCTTCGCCCTGATCAGGTTCCCCGACGTCTACACCCGCATCCACGGCGCCACCAAGTGCACCACCTTCGGCTCCATCTTCTCCATCCTCGCCGTGGTGATCTACGGGCTGGCAAAGGGGGGCGGGGAGGGGATCACCCTGGCG